>CAXBMV010000040.1:0-11159 GCA_963976575.1 uncultured Gammaproteobacteria bacterium
AGCAGTTTAGAAAAGCTGGCAATTGATGCAAGTCTGGATTCAGCGGCTTAATCGCGTCGAGGATGCCTTACTGGTCATCCTTCTAAGCGCGATGATTTTTCTCGCTTCGGCGCAAATTCTGCTGAGAAATTTTTTCGATCTGGGTTTTGTCTGGGCCGATCCATTGCTGCGCGTGATGGTGCTCTGGCTGGGACTGATCGGCGCCACCGTAGCGACACGCAACAATAAGCATATTCGCATAGACTTGCTGTCGCGCTTGTTCAAGCGTAATACCCACAGGTTGATTCAATTTTTCGTCGGACAGATTAGCGCCTGGGTGTGCCTGGTTATTGCCTGGTACGGTGCCGGCTGGATACGACTGGACTATCTGGATGGCGTGGTCGGTTTTGCCGGCATTCCTGCCTGGACCCTGGAAATCATTGTGCCCTTTTCCTTTGCACTCATCGGCCTGCGTTACTTTTTCCTCTCGCTGACCTGGTTGCAGTGGTATTTCCGTCGACGGCGCGTGGCCGCGAAATCTCTATGATGAGTTTTGCTGCTCCACTGCTGTTGTTGTTGGCGATACTGCGTACGCCCCTGTTTGTCGTCATAGCTGCCAGCGCGATGCTGGGTTTTTACAGTGCCGACATAGATCTGTCGGTAATCAGCATAGAGATTTATCGACTCGCTGAAATGCCGGTATTGCTCGCCATACCCTTGTTTACCTTCGCCGGCTATCTGCTCGGTGAAGGCAAGGCCTCCACGCGTCTGGTGAATGTGACCAATAGTTTGCTTGGCTGGATGCCGGGTGGCCTGGCGATAGTCGCCATCTTCGCCTGTGCGCTTTTTACCGCGTTTACCGGTGCCTCGGGGATTACCATCATCGCACTAGGTGCCCTGCTATATCCGGCTCTACAGCAATCGGGCTATCACGAAAACTTCAGTCTCGGTTTGCTGACCAGTGCCGGCAGCCTTGGGCTATTGTTTGCACCATCGCTGCCGCTGATTCTGTATGGCGTAGTAGCGCAACAAATGAGTCTGGATCAACCCGTCAGCATAAACGACCTGTTCCTCGCCGGGATATTCCCCGGCCTGTTGATGCTGATAATGCTGTCGCTATATGCCATGTTTCAGCCGCGAACCATCAAACCCAAACAGGCCTTTGACGCCGCTGCAGCCGTCGCTGCATTGCGCGCGGCAAAGTGGGAGATCCCGCTGCCCTTTCTCGTGTTGGGAGGGATTTACGGGGGTTATTTTGCAGTCTCCGAAGCTGCCGCGGTAACCGCCCTGTATGTGCTTCTGGTCGAGGTGCTGGTAATCCGCGAGATCGAATACAAACGTCTGCCCGGGATCATGCGCGATTCGATGATGCTGGTAGGCGGTATCATGATCATCATCGGGGTTTCGCTGGCCTCGACCAATTATCTGATCGATGCGGGCATTCCGAGCAAGTTGTTTGCTTTTATCCAGCAACATATCGACGACAAGCTCACTTTTTTAATCCTGCTCAACCTGTTTTTGCTGGCGCTGGGGATGATGCTGGATATCTTTTCCGCGATTGTCATTATCGTGCCTATCGTATTGCCGATTGCGATTGGCTACGGCGTGCACCCGATACACCTGGGAATTATTTTCCTCGCCAATATGCAACTCGGTTATTTCACCCCACCAGTAGGCATGAACCTGTTTATTGCCAGTTATCGTTTCGAAAAACCGGTTATGCTTCTATACCGCGCGACCATTCCGTTTTTCTTTATTCTACTGGCAGCGGTGTTGATTATTACCTACTGGCCCGGGTTGAGCATGGTCTTAATCCAGCCTTAATCCGGATTTCTGCTATACAGTGACCTACGATGTAGACTTACCAGGGATAAGGTTTTGAGTGTTGGACTAATCGCTTCGATTATTATTCGCCTGCTGGCACTGGGCTGGTCATTGGTGTTACTCAAGCGAACACGTGACTGGCGCATGGGATTTCTATCTATCATGCTTGCTTTGATGGCGCTGCGGCAGATATTAACCCTGGGTGCCGGTGGTTACTCTACCGACCTTAGCTTGTCCGCATTGGCAACCGAGTGGCCGGGATTGATCGTCAGTCTGATGGCGTTTCTCTGGGTATATTTTCTTGGCCGCATACTAGACGAACGCAAGCAAGTTGCGAACAGGCAGGCAAAGCTGATTGCCGATCTGGAAGAGCAGAATGCAGAGCTTGAACGATTCAGTTATACGATCAGCCACGACCTGAAAACTCCCCTGGTAACCATTGCCGGATTCATCGGTTACATGAAGAGGGATCTCGAGAATAATGATATCCAGTCCCTGAAAGCGGATCTGGAAAAAATTGAGGGCGCCGCGACCAAATTTGCCCGCCTGCTCGATGATTTGCTCGAATTGTCCCGCGTGGGAAGAGTGGAACTGCCACCTGAGCGTATAGCCCTGGACCAGGCAGTCGAAGCCGCTCTCAAGCAACTCGAAGCCCAGATCGATAACGCTGCTGTCGAGATAATTATCGATCCAGATCTACCACAGCTTAACTATGAGCCGACACGCCTGATCGAACTACTGGTGATACTGCTGGACAACGCGATCAAATTCATGGGTGATCAGACACATCCGCAAATTCATATCGGTTGTCGTAGAGACGGGTTGGAAACCAGTTGTTTCGTCAAGGACAATGGAATTGGAATGAAGCCAAGCCATCAGCAGCAAATATTCGGCCTGTTCGATCGCCTCGATCCATCCCTGCCGGGTAGCGGAATAGGTCTGGCCATCGCCTGGCGTATCGTTGAGTCGAACGCGGGACGAATCTGGGTCGAGTCCAGCGGCGAAGGCTGCGGCAGTTGCTTCCTGTTCACCCTGCCGCTAGCCCCTGCGAGCGATCCCGCCTAGACGCGTTCGACCCCGGAATCGACTGTCCCGTCCGCGTACAGTTCCAGCCAACGATAGCCGGGTGAATTATCATCATCGATTGCAAAATCACGCGATCCTGGCTTGAATTGAACGCAGCTCGATGGTGTTGAAATCCAGCGTATGCCGTCGACGATCTGGTCACTTTGTTGATGGACATGACCGCAAATGACCGTTTTCACATTGCTGTGCCCGGCGAGTAAGTCCAGCAGGCTGTGCGGATTTTTCAGACCTTTTAAATCTATCCATTCGCTGCCGACCGCTATGGCCTGGTGGTGCAGGCAAACCAGTGCATGCCTGTCTGCGAACTGTTTGAGTGCATCGTCGAGAAAGCTTAATTGTGGCGGCGAAAGGTAGCCAGCCACCTCACCGGCGATGGTCGAATCCAGCAGGATTACCACCCAGCCGGGCGCCAGCAGCAGCTTGTGGTGATGGAGGTTTTGTGCGCTCAGATTGTGCTGCATGACCGCAGGATCATCGTGGTTACCCGGGATCCAGAAGCCGGGCAGGGGCAGGCGAGAAAATACCTTAGCAAGATGCTGGTAGGAGGCGGCGGAGGCATCCTGCGACAGGTCGCCGGTTGCCAGTAGCGCATCGAAGCCGGGGTTGTTTTGCAGAATATGATCAACAACTGCTGCCAGGCTGTTCCTTGTATTAAGGTCCTTCAGGCAAGTTTCGGCATCGGCAAAGACGTGGCAGTCGGTTAGCTGCAGCAAGCGTAAAACCCGCTTGTCGGCCGGCTCCAGGGAGTATGCATCCTCCCCGGTGTTTGCAGCGCACTCAGACATCGTCCTGATCACCAATGCGCAGTACGATTTTGCCACTGGTGCCGCCCGCATCCAGTTGTTGATGCGCGGCGCTGATATCCACAAGCGCATAGCTCGCTGCGATGACGATCCGGATTTCACCCTTGTGCATACTTGCTAATCCATGTTCGATCAGGCGCGCCTGTTGATCGAGCCGTGCCTGCATGCCCAGCAGCATCGGTGTCAGCATCATCACGTTGTGGATACTGAGGTTATTTACATACGCGGTTTCATCGTCGTCGTCACCCGGCGTGCCCATCAAAGTGACCATACGCCCGTAAGGCGCCATTGCCGCGATGGTTTTTTTGAATATTTCCGGGCCGAGATTATCGAAGGCAACGTCGAGCCCGCGTTTTTCGGTCCAGTCCATCGCTGCGCTGACAAAATCTTCGTCCCGATAGCGGATCGGGCGCTCTGCACCCAGGCTGCTGACCAGTTCGGCCTTGGCGTCGCTGCTGACGGTAGTCGCCACGCGCGCGCCCAGCGATGCGGCCAGTTGTATCGCTATGTGTCCGGTGCCACCAGCACCTGCGTGGATTAATACCGATTCACCGGCTTCGACACGGGCACGGTCACAAAGCGATTCCCAGGCGGTGATAAACACCAGCGGCAATGCAGCAGCACTGGCAAAGTCTACAGAATCCGGAATCTTTGCCAGCTGGGTTTCGGGGACAACTGCAAATTCGGCATAAGTGCCGATGGGTCCACCGATACCACCATTGCAAAAGCAAACCCGATCTCCGGGAGATACCCGGGTAACGTCGCTACCGACCTGTTCGACGACACCGGCGCCGTCGTGCCCGAGTATGCTGGTACCTTTGTTGTCCAGGTAAGGGCCATAGGCGCGGAAATAACTGTCGGCGGGGTTCAGCGAGGCCGCCTTGAGGCGCACCAGTACATGGCTGCCGGATTCGATAACAGGAACGGGCACAGCTTCGATTTGTAGCGCTTCCGGGCCGCCCGGGGCAGTCAGTACGGCGGCTTTCATAATCTTCGACATGGGAATACTCTCGATTGAATCAAAACGGTTGGGAAAAAAGGATTGATGTTTTCTTGATCAGCTGCCGCGCAAGGCCGTAGATAAGCAACATAATCTAGGGGCGAAAATAGCGGAAGCAATTCGGCCTGATCAAGTCCCAGCCGCGGTCGTATACTTCGAGCAGACTGGCATCCAGTGGCGCCTGGGCACAGGCTATCAGATTGGTCGACAGGTGCTCTATCTTGCTTACGCCGAGGATAATGCCATCACCCGATTCGGCCTGCATTTTGGAATGCTGTTGCAACCAGCCCATGGCCGCCTGCGTCTGGCTCAGGCCCGATTCCGCGCAAGCCTCGTCGAGTTGCTGTAAAACGCCGAAGTATTCCTTTTTCCAGTAACGTGGCTGGTAGCCGCTCCTGTCGACAAATCGGCCTCTATCGGGAAGTTGTTCGAAGGATTTGTATTTGCCGGTGAGCAGACCGCCTGCGAGCGGGTTATAGGCATAAAAACGCATGCCGTAATTGCGCAGACAGGGAAAGAGTTCGCGTTCCACGTCTCGGGTTAATGCGTTGTACATGCCCTGATAAACCTGTGGTTCCATCCAGCCGTTACGGCGGCAGAGCTCAACCACCTCGGCGACCTGCCATGCGGCGAAATTACTCAGGCCGAAGGTTTTGAATTTACCCTGCTGGTATAACTCGAAACAGGCCAGCAGGGTTTGTTCGATTGGCGTGTCGAGGTCGGGCGAATGCAGGTAAAGCAGGTCCAAATAGCTGCTGCCAAGTCGTCGCAGGATTTCGGTCAGCTGTGTTTTTACCTGTTCTGGCTGCAAGCCGTGATCATTCCAGGGATGAACCTTCGAGGCGATGAAAAATTTCTCGCGTTTTTCTCCGGGGAGCAGGGCGCCCAGCATGGTTTCGGTACGCCCCTCGCAGTACTGGTAAGCGGTATCGAGTTCATAACTACCCGAATCGACATACAGGTCGAGTATTGCCTGTGCATTGCTTTGGTCGACCTGGTCGCCAAAAGTCATGGTGCCGAGAATTGTTTTCATCGTTTGTTCCAATTAGTTACAACTATAACCGCCGTCAACAAGGTAAGCGCCACCACTAAGATAGGCAACCGCATGCGAGGCCAGAAACAGTGCCAGACCGGCAACATCATCGGCCTTAGCGGCGCGTCCCAGCGGGATCTTGTGCACAAAGCGCTGCAGTATAGCATCGTCTTTCCACAGGACTTCACTGAAGCGGGACTTGATCAGCCCGGGGCGAGTAGCATTGACGCGAATATTGTCCTTACCCCAGTCCTGCACCATCGCCTGGGTCAGGTTGGTAATGGCTGCCTTGCTGGCGCTGTACATCGGGCCTGAGTCCGCCGGTCGAACTGATATGGATGATAGAGCCACCGCCGCGCTGCTTCAATATAGGTTAGGCCTTTTTGCACAGTTCTAATGGACTCTTCAGGTTGACATTTGCTGGTGCCGGTGAGCAGAGCTATCTCGCCGTCGAGCTTGAACATGTTGTGCATCACTGAGTCTGGGGTCATCGCGGCTATTCTCTGAAGATTGATGGCGCAGCGCCAGGTGTTAGCAGAGATGTATTGATTTAATATTCAACCAAATGGTTGACAATATTTCTGTGTGATTATATATTCAACCTTATGGTTGAATATAGCGACGAAGAAAAACTGTCCATCATGCTCAAAGCGGTGAGTGACTCTACGCGCCGGTCTCTACTCAGCCAGCTATGCCAGCAAGGCCCCAGTCGTGTCACCGACCTGGCCAATTATTACGATATGTCATTGAACGCGATTTCCAAGCACATCAAGGTACTGGAAAAAGCCGGGCTGGTGACGCGCAGCAACCAGGGCAGAAGCCACTGGATCGAAGCCGACCTGCACAGCACTTCGCAGATGGAGCAATGGCTGGCCTCGCTGAAGTCCATCTGGGCATTGCGTCTGGAAAAACTCGATGAAATTTTGATACAAGGAGATAAACATGACCGACCTAAGTCTTAAGATAACTAAAACCATCAAGGCACCGATAGAAAAGGTTTTCGACGCCTGGCTGGATCCGACAATGCTAAGCCAGTTTGTATTGCCCGGGCCGGGTATGCCGAAGCCGGAAGTGGAAAACGATCCCAGGGAAGGCGGCCGCTTCAGCATCATCATGCAAGTCGGTGACGACAAGATTCCGCATAGCGGAACCTATATCACCTTGAAACGTCCAGAGTTGTTGGTGTTTTCCTGGGAATCGCCGTTTTCCAGAGACGACAGTCGAGTGACGCTGAAGTTTTCTGCGATCGACGGCAGCAGCACCAGTCTCGAATTATCGCACGTGAAATTCAACGACGAAGAATCGCGTGATAACCACAAAGGCGGCTGGAGTAATATCCTCGACATGCTGGCCGAGATTATCTAGCAGTTATTCCGGCCAGGGTTGCTTGTTGTTCGCCCTGGCCGGGTTTTTCTTCTTGAATATTCGACCTAGTCGACCAGGCCATCGCTGCGCACTGAGGCGCGTTCGTGTTCGGCGCTGAGTTTGCCGTACAGATTCCTCACTCTTTGCTTGTTACCCAGTACGCCGGGTTTTTCGGTAAACGACATGATTAACAGCAGCCTGTCGGTATCGCCGAGGTTTTCGCTGACGCGGTGCAGCGAATAGCGCCCGAGAAAAAACTGCAGGTCACCGGATTGTAGTTTCAATTGCCTGACCCGGCTGCGATCTCCGCGCAGCACTTTTTTTACTTCATCGTAGTGTTCATCCTGCTGGCTGCGCAGTGCTGGCACGTATTCGAAATCACCGCCCTCACTGGCTGGCCTGAGCAGCATGGTGATGGTGAATTCGTTGGTGTCAAAGTGCCAGTTGAACAGTTGTCCGGGCTTGCTCACATTGACGATCATATTCGAGACTGGGTCCTCGTAAATGAATAACTCCGGCTTGCCCAGGCAGTCCGCGAGAAACTGCTTCAATGGCGCCCAGTGGTAGAGGCGATATGCATTGCTGTTTTCATCGAAACAGTCGGCGGTAATAAAGCCATTGCTGCGCGGGATGAAAATATTGCGCGCGTGGTCTTCGGGGTATGCCTCGTCGCCGTCGTTGAGGTAGACGTTGCAGAGTTTAGTCGGTGAATAATAGGTATTCGCCTTGCGTGCATTGGCTTCGTCCAGCAAGACTTGCAGGCCTGCCGGGCTGAAGAAATTGCGGATCACCGCGCAGCCATCCTCGGCCAGTTGCGCACGTACCTGTTCGACTGTTTGCTGGCGGCGTGCATCCCCGGGCTGGTTGACCGGATATCGCTGGAGATTGATTATTTCGCTGTTATCAAGAGACTCGCGCATAGTGTATGCCCCCCGTGTTATTCAACGTAACTGACTGTCCTTGCTGCCGCGCCGGTTAAATCCCGACTGGCTTGCCTGCTGTTCATCTTTTTCACCCTGGCAGGCGACGCAAAGGCGCACGCCGGGAATGGCATCGCGACGTGCCTGCGGAATCTCGGCGGCGCATTCCTCGCAGTTTTCCAGGCTCTTGCCTCTGGGCAACTGACTGCGCGCTCTTTCCACCGCATCGTCGATGCTGGCATCTATCTGTTCCTGTACCGCGCCGTCGCGGGCCCAACCGGTAGCCATGTTTACCCTCTGTCCAGTATGTCGATTGCCTGATCGCATAGAATAGGCGCCAAAGCGCCGTAGGCAAAGGCTTTTTCGCTGGAAGCGTTGCCGTCCAGAGCGCGTTTTAAAACCCCCTGCAGGATCGCGGCGAAGCGGAAGAAACTGAATACCAGGTAAAAATTCCAGTTTGCTATAGCTGACAACCCGCGGCGCTGGCAATAACGCGCAACATATTCAGCCTCGTCGGGTATGCCGAGCTTGCCGCGGTCGCTATCTCCCAGTCCGGCGATAACGGCATCCTGCGGCAGTCGCCATTGCATGCACTGGTAGGCGAGGTCTGCAAACGGATGGCCCAGTGTCGATAGCTCCCAGTCCAGCAAGGCCCTGGCGCGGCAGGCATTGCTTTCGAAGATGATATTGTCGATGCGATAGTCGCCGTGGATCAGGCTCACGCGCGCATCGTCCGCGGGCAGGTTCTGCGGTAACCAATCGATCAGTTTTTCCATTGCCGGGATGAGGCTGGTCTCACTGGCGCGATACTGCTTGCTCCAGCGCCCTACCTGGCGTTCGAAGTAATTGCCGGGCTTGCCATAATCAGCCAGCCCGACGGCGTCGATATCGATGTCGTGTAGCGCCGCCAGCACGCGATTCATTTCGTCGTAAATATTGCTGCGTTCGGGTCTGCTCAGATCGGGCAGGGCGGGATCCCAGAATATGCGTCCTGCCTCGTAACTCATGATATAAAACAGGCTGCCAAGCACATCGCGGTCGTCGCAAAAGTGTAAGGCCTGCGCCACCGGCACCTCGCTATGCTGCAACGCGCCTATCACGCGAAATTCCCGGTCCACAGCATGCGCCGACTTGAGCAGTTCACCCAGCGGTTGCATACGCAGTACGTATTCACCCGAGCTGGCATGGAGCAGGAAACTGGGGTTGGACTGGCCGTCGCCAAACTTGCTTGCCTGTTGCAAACCTTTGAACCCATCAAGCCTGGCTTCCAGGTAACGATTCAACTTCGCCGTATCGAGTTGCATCTAATCCTGACCCGAGTAGCGCTGTATTACCTGTTTGCCCAGCGCCATCAGGTGGACCTGATCGGGCCCATCCGCCTGCCGGCACCAGCGTGCGTAGTTGAAGGCTTCGGCCATGAAATAATCACCGCTCAAGCCACCGGCGCCATGCAGCTGCATACAACGATCGATTATGGTCTGCACCATGAGCGGCACGCTGGTCTTGCAGGCCGCAATCATGTCTCTGGACTCGCTTGCCCCCCGGCTGTCGATTTGGTGGCAAGTGTTTAGCACCAGCAGGCGCGCCATTTCTATCTCGGAAAAACTTTTCGCGATATCCTCGCGTACCGACTGGTGCTGGGCCAGTGTCTTGCCGAAGGTGCTTCTCGAACTGACCCGTTGGCAAGCCAGTTCCAGTGCGCGCTGCGCGGCGCCGATCAGGCGCATGCAGTGGTGCATGCGTCCGGGGCCGAGTCGTCCCTGAGCTATTTCGAAACCGCGGCCTTCTCCGAGCAGCAGATTTCCGGCGGGTACGCGAACATTGTTGAACCTGACTTCGGCATGTCCGATGGGTGCATCATCATAGCCCAGCGTTGTCAGCGGGCGAATCAGTTCGACACCTTCGCTGTCACGGGGAACCAGTATCTGTGATTGCTGCAGATGACGATCGGGATTATCGGGGTCGGTTTTTCCCATGACGATAAACAGACGCGTGTTTTCGTAAAGTGCACCGGTAATAAACCATTTGTGCCCGTTCAACAGCCAGTCATCGCCATCGCGCTTCATACTGAGCTGGATGTTGCTGGCATCGCTGGAGGCCACATCGGGTTCGGTCATCGCGTAAGAAGAATGCATATCACCGCGCAGTAATGGTTGCAGCCATTGCTGCTTCTGTTCGGCGTTGGCGTAATTCATCAATGCTTCCATGTTGCCGCTATCCGGTGCATTGCAGTTAAACACTTCGGCGGACCAGAGTACCCTGCCCATGATTTCGGCCAGTGGAAAATAATCGACGAAGCCAAGTCCGCCGTGAGCACAGTATTGCGCGTGTTCCTCAGGTACGAACAGGTTCCACAGACCAGCTTCGCGTGCTTTTTGCCTGAGCTCATCCATCAGCGCTAGCG
This sequence comes from uncultured Gammaproteobacteria bacterium, assembly GCA_963976575.1. GTDB lineage: Bacteria > Pseudomonadota > Gammaproteobacteria. Next base: position 10,415 of record CAXBMV010000040.1, read on the forward strand.
CGGCAAAGCGATTTTGCGCCTGCTGCAATTGCTGTGCATAGGCCGCCTCGTTCGGATACACATGCTGTTCCATGAAGTGTTGCAGCTTGAGCTGGAAGTTATGCGATTTATCGGAGTAGTCAAAAAGCATTGTGTTTCACTCGGGTCGGTTGCACAGAGGGGTTGCCAGGCATGGATGAATAAGCAGGAACTGCCGATCTGCTGTCAGGCCGGTTCGGCGATTTCGATGGCGGCACAACGCGCCTCGATCTCGCTTGCCGCATCGAATAAAACATCTTCGCGAAACCTCCCTGAAACCAGCTGAATGCCGACGGGGCTGCCGGCGGCGCTACCGGTGCACAGGCTCATCGCCGGGACGCCGACAAAGGGCAGGGCGATCTGGGTTAACTGGGCTTCGAGTACGCGGCGAAAGCTTGCCGGTGATTCGACGTCGAGCATATCGGCAAAGGGCAACTCGGCCGAAACCGGGCAAAGCAGCAGTGGGTACTTCGCGAAAAAGACCTGCCATTGACGTGCCAGCCTGACGCGGGATTGCAGCGCTTCCATGAAGTTGTTTAGCGTCGCCGGCTCGCAACTTTCCAGCAATTGCTGATAGACGAACAAAGCATCGGCGTCGTCTTCGCGCAGCACTGCTTCTCCGCCGTTGTACTGGTACTCGGACATCCACATCTGCAATTGCAGCTGCATCGCCTCGCGCATCGGCGGGCTTTCGCGGCCGACGGCGTGTATGGCAAGTGGCTTCTTT
>CAXBMV010000041.1:0-11141 GCA_963976575.1 uncultured Gammaproteobacteria bacterium
TTTTATCAACGCGATGATGTACTCACTATTTCGATGCACATGGATCACGGTTCCTGGGGGGAATCGCATCCCGAGAGTGGGTCGGTAGACGAAATCGGAAGCGCTGCAGGGGAGGGTTACAACATCAACCTGCCGCTGCCCTTCGGTTCTGGAGACCATTGCTACGACCTGGCTTTCGAGCAATGCGTATTGCCCAGGCTGCGTCAGTTCGAGCCCGACCTGATCATTCTCGCCAATGGCCAGGACGCCAACCAGTTCGACCCCAATGGCCGGCAGATGTTGACCATGGCGGGTTACTATCGATTGGCGACGCATTTACGCGCGGCCGCAGCCCAGCTATGCGCTGGCAGGCTGGTGGTCACCCAGGAAGGCGGCTACAACCCCAGCTATGCGCCGCTATGTGCCTACGCGGTGGCAGCCGGGCTGCTCGGTGAAGCCATGGAAATCAAAGATCCGATCGCTTTTTACCCGGAAGACCGCGCCCGTGCCGAGGCCGATGTGGCCGCCTTAATCGCCAGGCACCCCCTGTTTTGAAGTACCCATCGCCTAAGAAGATACTGGTCATTCAAACCCACGATATCGGCGACGTGATGCTGTCGACGGCTTTGTGCAATGCCTTGAAAGACGCCTATCCCCAGGCTCAGGTCGACATGATGACCATGTCGCATTGCGCCGGGGTAGTTGAGTCTAATCCGAATATCACCGAGATTATTATTCTCGACAAGAAGCGCCGCGACAGCCTGCGCTACGTCTATGAATTTCTGATGTCGATACGCGCACGTAAATACGATGTCATCGTCAACATGCAGGGTCAAATCGTCGGCCTGTTAACCTGCCTGTTTTCACGATCATCGCGACGCATCGGCGAGAACAAGTTCCCCTGGCGATACGCGCACAGCGATAACATGGTGCTGCCCGGCAGTGCCGAGCCCTCGGGAGAAGGCAATGCCGTGGATGTGCGTTTCGCGATGATTGCGTCATTACTGCCCAAACCCACGAACCGGATCTACAAAATATGGCTCAGCGAAGCAGAATTGCAGGCCGCTGCGCAACCCCTGCGCGAGGCCGGGGTGGACTCCGACAAACCCCTGATAGCCTTCGCGGTGAATGCGCGTGATGCTTACAAGCAATGGCCGCTGGAGTATTTTGCTCAAATTGCCTGCTGGCTGATGGATACCTACGGCCTGCAGATTTATGTTTTTTTCGGTCCGGGCGAAGAGGAATACAGCAAACGTTTGAAGCGCCTGATTCCTGAGGATAAGCGCTACCTGATGTTTGACGATATCCGCACGCGCAGCATCCGCGAACTGGCGGCTATGTTTCCGCATTGCGCGCTCTATGTCGGTAACGATACTGGACCACGACATATCGCCCAGGCGGTAGGTCTGCCGGCTTTTGCCATAGTCTCGCCCGCGAGCAACAAATGGGGCTGGGCGCCCTGGGATAATCCGCGTTATCGCGCAGTTGACAGCGGCGATGCGCTGGGATTGTCCAGTGACGAATGGTTGGCGATTCGTAGCAAGTTGCGCGCCGGTGTCAACGATGCCGACTGGTTTGCCAAACTCGATGCTGACTTTGTACAGGCGAGGGTGCAGGAGATGATCGAAGAACTGGAACTGTTTGCTGAATCTGCCGACTAGTTGTTGGCCGCACAGGCGTTGACGCTGTAGCGGTCGAGGCTGTGGTTTTCCACCAGAATGACACGCACTGTGGGCATATTGGAAAGCGCCTGCAAGGTTTCAGCATGGTCGTCGACATGGTAGATAAACACCGGGATGCTACCCAGTTGACGGCGCGTAGTCGGACCGTATATGGGGTCGTCGATTTCACCATAATTCATCGCCATCACGCTGTAGTCGCCGAAGTAATACACCAGTTTGTATACGGCAATAATGGCTGATGCGAGCGGCATGCTCTCCGGCAGGGGATGCGTATCGAAAATAGTATTGAAGCCGGCGTCTCGGTAAGCGGCCAGGCTGAATGGCGCTTCGCCTTCGACATAGATGCGCTGTTTCAGGTCAGTGCTGGCAGCAATGCGTGCCAACTCGGCGACCGATTGTGCCAGTTCAGCGCTATTCAAGTGTCGCAGTTTCTTGAAGTCCAGCCATACATAGCCTTGCTTACCAGTGACCCGGAACAGATTTTCCAGCGTCAGTATGCTGCCTTGCTTGAGGTTGTAGGGATAGTCATGCGATACGATAAACTCGCCCCAGTCGCGATCGAAAAAAACATCGACCTCGTTTCCTTTCGCGCCGCGTGACAATGCCAATGAGATGCTGGCGACAGAGTTCTGACTGCCATCGGGGGTGATGTTGGGCCCTTCCTGCACCAGTCCGCGTGCCCCCCAGATCTTGTGGCAATCATTGTAAATACCAGCGTAACTGCGTTGCGCGAGTTGCTGGTCGACATATACGCTTGCCAGAATAACCCCGGCGACAGTCGTGTTGATCACAAACAACAACATCAGCGGTAGCAGGTAACGATACTTCCAGCGACGCCTCGATAACAGGTAAAAAGCCGACAGCCCGCCCAGCAGGATCAAGGTTATCAGCGCCAGTGTATCTGCCAGTGCGACCTCGGGCAGGCGCAAACCTTGCACAAGCTGGTACAGCTGTGCGCCGAGGGCGAGCAGCAACAGCAGACCGATGACTTTGCGTAACATCGCTTCTAACTGCCGATGAAATGCTGCTGTTGCAGCCAGGTGAGGTACTCGGGAACGGCCTCTTCGACGGTTTTGAATTCTTCCTCATATCCGGCCGATCGCAGCAGGGAAATGTCGGCGCGGGTAAAACTCTGGTAGGCGCCCTTGAGCTTGTCGGGAAATGGTATGTATTCGATAGTGCCTTTCTTGTGCCAGGCGATCACGGTGTTGGCAACGTCATTAAAACTCTGGCTGCGGCCGCTACCACAATTGTATATTCCGCTGATCTCGGGGTGGTCGTAAAGCCAGAGATTGACCTTGACGACGTCGTCCACCCAGACGAAGTCGCGTTGCTGTTCGCCATGCGCGTAACCATCGGTACCTTCGAACAGGCGGCATATATCGCCTGCAAGCAACTGATTATGGAAATGGTAGGCGACGCTGGCCATACCCCCCTTGTGCTGCTCGCGCGGGCCATAGACATTAAAATATCTCAGGCCGGCTACCTGGCTACTGGTGACGCCGAGCCTGCGCACGTACTGGTCGAAGAGAAACTTCGAGTAGGCATAAACATTCAGTGGTTTTTCTACTTCGCGAGATTCGATGAATTCACTGCTGCCGCCGTAAACCGATGCCGAGGAAGCGTAGATAAACTGGCAGTTTTGCTGCAGGCTGAAATGCAGCAGTTTTTTCGTATAGGCGTAGTTGTTTCCCATCATGAAACGGCCGTCCCATTCGGTGGTGTCCGATGAGGCGCCCTGGTGGAATATCACTTCGATTTCGGTGTCGAATTCACCTGCTTCGATCATTTCGAGAAAGACTTGCTTGTCGAGGTAATCGGCGATTTCGCAATCCGCCAGGTTGAATATCTTCCTGCCATCGCTGAGGTCATCGACCGCGAGGATGTCGCTGAGGCCGCGCGCATTCAGTGCCTTTACTATATTGCTGCCGATAAATCCGGCTGCACCGGTAACCACGATCATTGTTATACCTTTTTCTTGATTGCGTTGATGACGGCGGTGGTGGAACAGCCGTCGACAAATTTGAGGATACGTACGTCACCACCATTGCCGAGTACGGCTTCGCTACCGGCAATATCTTCCACGCGATAGTCGCCACCCTTGACGAGTACGTCGGGCAGGCATTGCTGGATTAGCCTGGCCGGAGTGTCTTCGCCGAAGTCGACTACCCAGTCGACGCTTTCCAGCGCGGACAACACAGCCATGCGTTGCATCAGGCTGTTGATCGGGCGGTCTTCACCCTTGAGCCGCTTTACCGAGTCATCCGAATTAACCGCGACGATGAGCCGGTCACCCAGCTCTGCGGCCTGTGCGAGGTAGGCGACGTGACCGGCGTGCAATATATCGAAGCAGCCATTGGTCATGACGATTCTTTCGCCGGCGGCTTTCGCCTTCTGTATCGATTCGAGTAGTTCGGCCTCGGTAGTAACGCCGCGTTTTAGCGGAGTATGCCTGAGCATCTCTGCCTGTATGCCTTTAATCGTCGCGGTGGCAGTCCCCATGATACCGACCACAATGCCGGCGGCGAGGTTAGCCAGTTGGGTTGCTTCGATGAGGTTGCAACCGGCCGCCATGGAGGTCGCCAGCGTGGCGATTACCGTGTCGCCGGCACCGGTGACATCGTAGACTTCACGCGCCCGGGTCGGCTGTATGAAGGGCTCTTCGCCGCGCTGAAACAATACCATGCCTTTTTCACTGCGGGTGACGACCAACGCATCGAGGTTCAATTCCTCGAGCAGTTTCCCACCCTTGTCGAGGAAGTCGGCCTCGGTTTCGCATTTACCGACCACGGCTTCAAATTCGGATTGATTGGGGGTGATCAGGCTGGCATTCCTGTAAGCGGAAAAATCCTTGCCTTTGGGGTCTACCAGTACCTTTTTGCCGGCAGCGCGGGAGATTTTGATCAACGCCGGCATAGCGCGTAATGTACCCTTGCCGTAATCGGACAGCACCACAACATCGCAGTTTGCGACCAGTTGCTCGAAGGCCTGCACCACTTTTTCTCCATCGTCGCTGGAAAAGGCGTCGTCGAAATCGAGACGGATCAATTGCTGGTGTCGACTCATGACGCGCAATTTAGTGATGGTTTTGCGGCCTTCCAGTTCGATGAAGTGGCAGCCAACCTCGGCGTCTTTTAATATGCCCTGTAGCGTTGCTGCCGGTTCATCTTTACCCACCAGGCCGAGTAAATCGACGCGACCATTGAGCGCCGCGATATTCAGGGCGACGTTTCCGGCACCACCGGGGCGCTGTTCGATCTGGTCTATAGTGACTACCGGAACCGGCGCCTCCGGGGATATCCGCGACGTGCCACCATGCCAGTAGCGATCCAGCATCAGGTCGCCTATGACGAGCACGCGGCCGCTGGTGAAATCAGGAAGTCGTATTTTCATAATGGTTTGTTTGGCTGCCTGGCCCGGAAAGTGAAAGCCTATATGAAGTGGACCGAATTCACCAATATTTCAATGGCATCCAATCGTCACTCAGCTTGAAAACAGGGTGGCAAAAGTCAGCATTATAATCCCGGTTACCGCCACAATGTGACTGTTGTACCTCGAGCCCGGTCTGAGTGGGTGACTGAAAAACTACAGCCGCGGGCTAATGCCATGAACAAGAAGAAGAAAATCATCGCCGCGACGGCAGTGATAAGCCTGTCAGCATTGCTGATAACCTATATTGCGATCAAACCAAGCGATGCCGCGATAGTGCTGGCGCAGCACAGCGGTGTCGAAACAGGGTTGCTCGAGCCGGAAGAAGTGGAGATATTTCTCGATTCGGATACCTTGCCCGATTTTGCTTCTATCGAGGACGTGAAGACACGCAAATACCTCTTTTTCGAATATGTTTACCGTCGTACCCGCCTTGCCAACGAACGCCTGATGATGATCGCTGTTGAACTGGCTGAAATGGATGCGGATCGGATATCCGATGACGATGCCGATCGTATCGCCGAACTCTCCGAAGTTTATAAAATCAGCCTGGAGGATGAGCAGTATTCGACTGCGCTGATCGAATTGAAAAAACGCGTAAGGCCGATACCGCCATCTCTGGTGTTGGCGCAGGCCGCCAACGAATCGGCCTGGGGCACTTCGCGCTTCGCCAGACAGGCCTATAACCTGTTCGGTCACTGGTGTTACTCGCCGGGTTGCGGGTTGGTTCCGCAGCAGCGGCCCAAGGGTGCAACCCACGAAGTCAGGGTGTTCGATCAGCCACGGCACAGTGTTGCGGCCTATATTCACAATTTGAACTCCAGCCGGGCCTACCGCGAGCTGCGCAGGATACGCGATGAAAACCCGAAGGCGATGGGCATGCATCTGGCCAAAGGGCTACGCAGCTATTCGGAAAAAGGCGAGGCCTATGTGCATGAGATCCAGGGTTTGATCAAGCATAACAAGCTGCAGGTTTATGATAGAAAGTATTTCGAGTAACGGTTGCAGCCCTGAACCGCTGTGGTAGCAATCGATACACAGGCTATTTTTATGCTGGGCTGTGACTTATCGATCTGCTGGCAAGTCTAGTGCGACGAAGATGGGCTTATTTTTAACCGGGAACTTGCTCAATGTCATTAAGCAACAGCGATTCGATCAATTGGCAGGGTGCACTGTCGCAAACCTATAACGAAGTTTTCCAGATTACCCAGCAGCTGTTGCCGCAGCTACTCATGGCTGCAATGCTGCTGATATTCGGTTTTGTGGTGGCCTTCGCGCTGCGCTTTGTCGTGCAACGCCTGATTTTCGGCTTCGACTGGTTGTTCAAGCTGTTATTGAGCGAAGAGGCAGGCGACCACGAGGCCCTCAGATCTTCCTATGCCCGTGGTGCCGGGCGACTGGTTTTCTGGATAGTGCTGGTGTTGTTTATCACCGCGTCGACGCGCGTTCTCGGCTGGTCGTTATTTTCCGGCTGGCTGGAAGGGCTGGTCGAATATCTGCCGCGCTTGCTCACCGGGCTTGCCATCATACTCGCGGCGTTTCTGTTTGGTGGCTTGGTGCGTAGCACTGTCACCCGCGCCCTCAGCTCGCTGAACACGGATAACAGTGATGCCCTCGGCAGGGTGGCGCAGGTCATTATTGTCGTCGCAGCAATGATGATAGGCGTGGAACAGCTGGGTCTCGATGTGAGTTTCCTGTCCACATTGCTCATTGTTATCGTCGGTGTTTTATTGCTGGGTATGGCGCTCGCCTTTGCTTTCGGCGCGAGAAACTTTGTCGCCAACATGATCGCCGCCCAGGCGGTGCAACGCCAATGTCGTGTCGGTGACTACCTGCAGATAGGCGAGTTATCCGGATTGATTGCCGAAGTGACGCAGACCGCAGTCATCATCGATGGCAAGCAGGGACGTATCACGGTACCTGCGAAATTACTGATGGAGCAGGTCAGCCTGTTGAGTAGTGAAGATCCTGCAGCCGGACCGACTTCACTGTTGGGTGGATTGTTCAACAGGAAAAACACTAACGATGAAGCCTGATAAATCTGTCAGTGGCAGTGCTGAACAGCGCCTGGCGTTGCGTTACCTGCAGTCTTTCCCGTTATCTGCGGCCCGGGTTATCGAACGACAGCCCACCGACAAGGTGGTCGAACTTCTACAAATGTTGGGGCAGCATCGGGCGATAGCGCTGGTTGGTGATTTGATGCCTTACTACGTGGCAAGGCTTTGCACCCAGGCCCCGCTGGAATTGTCGGCAAAATGGCTGGCGCCGATGGCGACGCGGCGCCTGACCATGATTCTGCGCTTTATGAACAAGCCCAGGCGTGCCGAACTGTTGAAAGTATTACCGGTACAGGTTGCGGCGGCCTGCCGCGTGTTTCTGAATTATCCGGAAGATACCGTGGGTGGCTGGATGTCAGATCTGTTCATGGTCCTGCCGGATAATATCAGCGTAGGCGAAGCCCTGTCGCGCCTGCAGGAACCGGGCTACCTGCTGAATATCGATGCCATTCCTGTGGTCGACAGCAGTCATGAGCTGCAGGGAATTATCAGTCACATCAGTCTTTACAGCGCCGCCCAGACCAGCCCTGTCAGCGAAATCATGGATCGCGATTCGCCGGTGCTCTCTGCGCGCGCCTCTCTCGATGCAGCGCAGCAACACCCGGGCTGGAGTCGCTACGATACCCTGCCGGTTTTGAACCGCGATCGTCAACTGGTCGGCGTACTGCGCCATGTCCACCTGCGCGACAGTCAGGTGCACAAAGAGCAATCCGGTCGCCATGCGATAACCGCGTCGCGCAGCATGCTGGGCAACCTTGGTGCCAGTTATGTGCAGGTGCTGGGTACCGGCTTCGGCTGGCTGGGAGATGCTTTTAACGAGACAGAGCAGGCGCAGAAGGATAAACAGCCATGAGTGATAGTAATCTAGCGGTAGCAGCGGATCAGCGCAGCCTGTTCGAACAGCTGGGCCTGTCTTTCATGCAACAATTCCCACTGGATGCGGCCCGCGAACTCGAGTTGCTGCCACCCAGGGTTACGCTGAAGTTACTCAGCCAGCAACAAGCCGATGTTATGCAGTCGATCTGGTCCCGCTTCGTACCCGACTACGCCGTACGAACCATTCCCTTACTGGACGATGAGCAACTGCTGCTGGTGCTGCAATCGCTGGATGCGGGTCGTTGTGCAAACCTGCTGATGAAGCTGGAAAAGCAACATTGTGAGTATTGCCTGAAGCAGTTACCCGAATCGCTCAGCGATGAATTACGCGAACTGCTGACTTATCCGGAGGATAGCGCCGGGCGTTTGATGGACAAACGCGTGCCTGCTTTTCATCGCAACATGCGCGTCGCCAACGTGGCGCGACAACTGAAGCTATATCCTGCAAATTTACTGCAACGTATTTATGTACTCGACGATAGCCATGGCCTGATCGGTTATATCGACCTGGCGCGGCTGGTGCAGGCCGACCCCGACCGGCACCTGGAAACGCTGATGAAACCAGTTCCGGCCATGGTTACAATCCTTGACCCCAAGTCGGTGATCAGCGAGCAGTTGAATTTGCACCGCGTCGACAGCCTGCCGGTGGTGGATGCGCACAACCACCTGGTTGGGTTGATTTATGCAGACCGCCTGATCGAGTCGTTAAAGGAAGACCTTGCCACCAATATGCAAACCATGGTGGGTGTGAGCAAGGACGAACGCGCCCTGTCGAGCAGCTGGTTCGCGGTGCGCAAGCGCCAGGGCTGGCTGCAGATCAACCTGCTTACCGGGTTTCTTGCCGCTGCCGTGGTGGGCCTGTTCGAGTCGACCATAGCGCAGTTCACTGCGCTGGCGATATTGATGCCGGTGGCCGCGGGTCAGTCGGGCAATACCGGTGCGCAGGCGCTGGCGGTGACCATGCGCGGTTTAACTTTAAGAGAAGTTAGCATCGGACAATGGTATAAAGTCATGCTCAAGGAGGCGGGGGCCGGTTTAGTCAATGGTTCGGCAATCGCGATTACCTGTGGCCTGGGTGTTTACCTGTGGAGCCGCAGCTTTGGACTTTCGCTGGTGATTGCACTGGCGATGATTATTTCGATGACGATAGCCGGTGTATCCGGTGCGCTGGTGCCCATGGCGTTGAAAAAATTCGGCCTGGATCCGGCGCAATCCTCATCCATTATTTTAACCACGATTACCGACGTTGCCGGTTTCATGTCTTTTCTTGGAATCGCTGCGCTGTTATCGAATATGCTGGTAGCCGGTTAAGCCCTACAGCAGTCACGCGGAGTTTTTACCATGTTGGAATTCTTTGGGTCCCTGGCCCCAACCGATTTAATTTGGCTGGGCATCATGTTCTGTGCCACGCAATCGGCCCTGTTTTCCGGGCTCAACCTCGCTTTTTTCAGCCTCAACCGGCTCGAACTCGAGGTGGCCGCGCACGATAATAATCGCGCCGCGCAAAAGGTGCTGGCGATGCGTCAGGATGCCAATTTCCTGCTTACCACGATTCTCTGGGGAAATGTCGGTATCAATGTGCTGCTGGCGCTATTGTCCAACTCGGTGCTTGCCGGGGTTTCTGCATTCCTTTTCTCCACGGTGTTTATCACCCTGTTCGGTGAAATTATGCCGCAGGCCTATTGCTCCAGACATGCGCTGAAGATGGCTTCGTTGTTTTCACCGCTGCTGCGCTTTTACCAGATACTCTTGTACCCGGTAGCCAAGCCCAGTGCCAAGATCCTGGACGCCTGGCTGGGCAAGGAAGGCATAGCCTATCTGCGCGAACGCGATTTACACCGGGTAATCAAGCGTCATATCGATGCAGTAGAGTCGGATCTGGACGTGCTCGAAGGTGTAGGCGCTTTGAATTTCCTGCAGATCGACGATCTCAGCGTTGCTCAGGAAGGCGAGGTCATAGATGCCAAGAGTATTATCTCCTTGCCGGTGCAACTGGATCTGCCGCTCATCCCGGCGACAAAGCCAGACATCAGCGATCCGTTTTTACGTCAGGTGCATGCCTCCGGGCATAAATGGGTAATACTCACCGACGACGAGGGCAAGCCGCTGGTGGTGCTGGATGCCGACGGATACCTGCGCGCCGCACTGCTCGATACCACGCCCTCCAATTCGCAGGACTTCAACCCCTATACTTTTTGCCACAGGCCGATAGTGATCACCGAACCGGACTTACCGCTGGGCGATGTAATCGGCAAGTTCAAGACCGGTATGGAAGCCGGCAGCGATGCGGTTATCGACGACGATATCATTCTCGTCTGGGGTGAGCAGAAACGTATCATTACCGGCGCGGACCTGCTCGGTCGCCTGCTCAAGGGTATACAGGCGCACTAGGCTTAAGCTTGCATGTGACTATCCGCGCAGGCCTGCGGTCAATGCCTGATGATAGTTTGTAAAACCGAATCCAGAGACAGTAATGAAAGCAATTGATGAAGAAGAAAGTCTGCGACAGCAATTCCTTGAGGCAATGCCGCCTGCGAGCATAAGCGACGAGGACGAGGCGATTGATGATGTGCTCTTGCAGGCAAACCGGCAAACCGGCACGCGCGACATGATCGTGCTGGCAGTTTCTTCTTTCTTCAGCTTTCTTCAGTTGCTGATGGCACCTCTGGTTGCCCATATCGCCACACACAATATCAATCAATCGAAAGCGACGATTGAGTCCAAAACCGATAGCGAATCGTAAAGCCGCATTTCGAAACCCGATCAAACAGGAGAGAGTAATGGAACAAGTGAACGTCTGGAATGAAACCCTGGTCACCATGATGACCACCTTGTGGGGCAAAGTGGCTGGATTCCTGCCGCAGTTATTCGCAGCCATCGTGATTTTGGTGGTTGGCTACTTCGTTGCCAAACTGATCGACTTCCTGCTGAGTAAGGGATTGACCAGAGCGGGTTTTGACAAGCTGAGCGACAAGGTCGGTGTCAGCGAGGCGCTGAAGCGGGCAACGGTCAAATTGACCGCTTCCGATATCGTTGGCAAGCTCGCATTCTGGCTGATCATGTTGACTTTTCTTGTTACCGCCACGGAGACCCTGGGCCTTCCACGCGTTTCGGAAAC
>CAXBMV010000042.1:0-10928 GCA_963976575.1 uncultured Gammaproteobacteria bacterium
GGCGGAGCGGGCACGGGTAACCAGCGTTTCGCGCCGATCAACAGCTGGCCCGACAACGGCAACCTGGACAAGGCGCGTCGTCTGCTCTGGCCGATCAAACAGAAATACGGGCGCAGCCTCTCCTGGGCCGATCTGATCATTCTCGCCGGTAATATCGCGCTGGAATCTATGCGCTTCAAGACCTTCGGTTTCGCCGGCGGACGCGAAGATATCTGGGAACCGGAGCTGGATATTTACTGGGGTGCCGAAAAAACCTGGCTGGAAGACAAGCGTTATTCAGGAGATCGCGAACTGGAGAATCCGCTGGCCGCTGTGCAGATGGGTCTGATTTACGTGAACCCCGAAGGCCCGAACGGCAATCCCGATCCGCTGGCCGCCGCAAAAGATATCCGCGAAACCTTCGCTCGCATGGCGATGAACGACGAGGAAACCGTTGCCTTGATCGCTGGTGGGCACAGTTTTGGTAAATGTCACGGTGCCGGTGATCCGTCGCTGGTGGGTCCCGAGCCGGAAGCCGCCGACATCGCCGAGCAGGGCTTTGGTTGGAAAAGTCGTCACGGCAGCGGCGTGGGCGCCGATGCCATCACCGGCGGTCCCGAAGTCACCTGGACAACTTCACCGACACAGTGGAGCAATAACTTCTTCGAAAACCTGTTCGACTACGAGTGGGAATTGACGAAGAGCCCGGCCGGCGCCCAGCAATGGGTGGCGAAGAATGCCAGGGAAAACATTCCGGATGCACACGATTCATCGAAGCATCACTTGCCGACCATGCTGACCACCGATCTGGCGCTGCGTTTCGATCCGGCCTACGAAAAAATATCTCGCCGCTTCTATGAGAATCCGGAGCAGTTCGCCGACGCCTTTGCCCGCGCCTGGTACAAGCTGACCCATCGTGACATGGGCCCCCGTGCACGCTACCTCGGTAGCGATGTCCCGGCCGAAGTACTCTTATGGCAGGATCCGATCCCGGAAGTAGATCACGAACTGATCGACGCTGCGGATATCGCCAGCCTGAAGACCAGGGTGCTCGCCTCTGGTCTTACTGTTTCCGAACTGGCTTCGACTGCCTGGGCTTCGGCCTCGACCTTCCGCGGTTCCGACATGCGCGGTGGTGCCAATGGCGCGCGTATTCGTCTCGCCCCGCAGAAAGACTGGGAAGTGAATGAGCCGCAGCAACTGGCGCGCGTGCTGAAAGCGCTCGAGGGCATCCAAAGCGAGTTTAATAGTGCGCAAAGCGGTGGCAAGCGCGTTTCTTTGGCCGATCTCATCGTGCTGGCCGGTTGTGCTGGCGTGGAACAGGCTGCGCGCGATGCAGGGCAGGAAGTCACAGTGCCCTTCACACCCGGGCGTATGGATGCATCTGCCGAGCAAACCGACGTCGATGCCTTCGAGCCAATGGAGCCCTACGCCGATGGTTTCCGCAATTACGAAATGGCGCAGTACGCGGTCTCGGCCGAAGAAATGCTGGTGGATCGTGCGCAGCTGCTGACATTGACCGCGCCCGAAATGACGGTGCTGGTCGGCGGCTTGCGGGTGCTCAACAGCAACCACGGGCAAACCGCGCAGGGTGTTTTCACCGATCGGCCGGGTCAGCTTAGTAATGACTTTTTTGTCAACCTGCTCGACATGGGAACTAAATGGGAGGAAGCATCCAGTGACGCAAATCTGTTCGAGGGTCATGACCTGATAGCTAGCTGGAAGGAAAGCAAGAAGGCAGGCCACATTCTAAAATGTGGCCTGTTCTTTGTTAGTGGTTTGATAAGAGCGCGAAAACGAAATTCTGGTGGACACAGTCACATTGTCAGCCGATGCGCCAGTTGGCAACGAGTTCACGCTGGTTGGTGCGACCATCTTGCAGGAGTTCACGGATAACAATGCAAAGCACGGCGGCCTGGTTAAGCTTATTTACACACCCAGTCGTGTCGAGGGATTAAGTTCCGCACTGGTTTTCAAACAGTTGCGCTCAGATCAGTCAGGCACCGGCTATTTTAGCCCTGACAGGCAACAGCTGATCTATCTGGATAGCGCTTATTCCACCGCTATTTTCAATGACAGGTTTGTATTTAAATCGAGCCTGGGACTGGGCGAGGAGGTCATAAACAATGACATCCGAAATAACTTTGTTAAGGTAGAACTGGCCCTGCGCGGATGGTTCGACGATGTTAATGCATTAGATGGGCGTCTGGGCTGTAGTAACTCGGGGGATGGTATTTCTAATCGTAATGCAAGCCATTATCGCTACTGCTATGCGATGCTCAACTATCGCCACGCGTTGGAATAAACCGTTTGAAAAGTGTGAGGTCAAGACGTTGGTTTGTTGTTTCAAGCCAGATTTGCGCCAACATTAAGTGACCTGACCCTACTTTTCTACTACACTGCGCCCGGTCACTTAAAAGGCTGTTATCTGTGAGTATTATCGGAAATACCAATGGGTTGGGCAAAGCATGACCACCTCTGTTACTTACAATCAGGAAAACAATTACATCCTGGTTGTTCTCGAGGGTACGATTAATAATTCGGTTATAGAGAGCATTCGCTCTGATGTGATTGTTCTGGTGAAGAAACATCAATGTTTTAAAATTATTGTAGACCTGAAAATGGCCAACAACGAGCTCTCGATCTCAGATATTTTCTGGCAGGCAGATGCTACGACCAAGAAATTGGGAGCAGAGGGTATGAAAAATCCCTCCTTGAAACGCGCAATCATAGTTGAGAAAGGAAATACAAAAGCAGAGTTTTTCGAAATGGTGGCCAATAATCGTGGTCAGCAGGTGAAGCTGTTTGAAAGTCTGGAAGAGGCGGAATTATGGATCGATTAGCTTTGAATTCATTTCACTAGGCGCTCTTGACGTTCATCCATCGGCCAGGTTTTTGATTCTTATCTCCAAATGAAGTCTCATCAACCAACTAATACTCGACTCTGTACTTAAAAGTAACAACATTGTGAGGTCGGCGAGACCTCCGTCTGAATGTTAGACTAGCCCTTCTGTTTTTTTGCTTTGGTGATCTTCATCCTGATGAACGAGTCCGACCTGAACAGGATTCCCCCGCATCAAACCGGGTTGTTGGTAGGAATCTTACTGGGTGGCGCTTCCATAATTTTCGCTATTATCGCTATCGGCATCATGCTCTCGGGTAATGATTCATTCGAAGTAGTGGGGTTTGGGCTTGGCATCGAGTGTCGATACCTGCGTGTATTGATGTTGCCCCCCGTCATGTTCTTTGCTGGCTACCTGTTTGCCTATACGATTTGCAAAGTCATTCACCTGCTGTTCGGGCGACTCAAAGGAACAGGCAAGCGGGAATAAACAAGGAGCAGGGTTGGAATTTCAGAATTTCGGGAACACAGTTCGGAATTTCATCGAGCCACATCAGCCAGCACCGATTCGATTGCCTTAACAACCTGCTCGCATTTCTGTGAGTCAAGCGCATCGACGTGGGGCCGGTTAAATGCCCCCATATCGTTGTCAAAATACTGCCCTGATTTTGAAGCGAACTCCTCGTTCAATGCCAGACGCAGCAGAATGCTAACCCCGATCTGGATATCCGACCCGGGGATGCCGAAGCCTTCTTTCACCATGTTGGTTGCCAGTAGTGAGCCCGGGTTTACCGAAATGAACACAGGTCCGCTGTCTTTCATTGCAAGCGCCATTGCCTGCGACCACATGGTCAAGGCGAGTTTGCTTTGTGCATAGGCATCAGAGGTATCCTGCATCTTGATTTTTCCGAGAAGCGCTTGCGGGTTTACTGGCGCCTGCGCCGCCGAAGACAGGCTAATCACTCGTGCATCGGCGCCGAGCAGAGGCAGCAGCTTTTGCGTGAGCAGGGCAGGGGCGATAGTATTCACTGCAAATCTTGCGTCCAGCCCATCCCTGGTAATGGGATCGTCTATCTTGTAAACGCCGGCGTTGTTGATCAGTACATCCAGCTTATCGTGCTTTTCGATAACAGCCTCAGCCAGTGCCACTACAGCAGCCATGCTAGACAGATCAGCGAGGTAAGTCTCCACGCGAGCACTGTCTGAAATTTCGGATAATGCTTTTTCTGCCTGATCCAGCTTTCTTTTACTGCGCCCGTGCAGCAAAACATGATGTCCCTGTGAAGCGAGTGTTTTCGCTGTTTCCAGACCTATGCCATCGGTTGAACCGGTAATTAAAATAGTTTTTCGCATGATTGTGGCCCTGATTCAGGAGATTTATGTCGGAAATAGGTGGTCAGTATACCTGTTAATTGTTGACGTTCATCAGACAGGTCAGCTGTGGCTATATTCTGCTGACCGAAATCAACAGTTGAGTCAGAGTCGATACTAAAACCAGGCGGAGATGCTACTGCCTCATAGCCACATATTTGGCGGCCTTCATTTTCGTGAATGATGTGCCCGTAACCATGTCGGTGGTGGCGGTGATGAAAGGCAGGCAAAAAAATAGCGGGCATGACATGACTAATTACGCGAGAATAGCAGCAGAAAAATAAGTTCCACAGCTGAGCACCCAACTTTACCTTAATGGGATTACTATGAATTCTCCATACAGAACCCCTGATGCAAATCTGGAAGCGGGTGATATGCGTCCCTGCATCGGTTGTGCTAAGGAACTTCATGTCACCGCCTCGAGTTGTCCGCATTGCGGGGCTTCACAACGTAGCAGGGGTTACAAAAGCAAAACAACTGCGGCTATATTTGCTTTTGTCCTCGGTGGATTTGGTGCCCATCGATTTTACCTCGGCCAGTGGTGGGGTATTTTTTATCTGCTCCTGTTCTGGACATTCATCCCGGGCGTGATCGCGTTCATTGAGTTCATCGTTTTTCTGGCGAGCAACCCGATTAAGTGGGATGAGAAATACAACGAAGGCAGGCCTCCCGGTCCCAACGATAAAGGCGGAGGTGCCGCAGTCGTATTGGTTTTAATCGTCGGTGTATTTGTGGTGGTGGCCGTGGTCGGTATTCTTGCCGCGATTGCGATTCCTCAGTATCAGGAATATACCCTGCGATCCAAGGTGATAGGCGCCTTTGCTGAGGTGCAGTCGGTGAAACTCAATGTTGAAGGTTTTTATTCAAGGCATAAAACGCTTCCCGATTCCAATATAATGACTGGTCTCGCAGAGCCATATCTATTAAAGGGTAACCACGAAGTGACTGTCTCCATAGATGGTATTGAATTGCGTTTTAGCAGTGAAAACAGCCAACTTGATTCGAAAACAATCGTGTTCAGCCCATCGCTCAATGGCGGCAAAATTGTCTGGAGCTGCCTGGATGGAACACTGGAGTTCAAACTCCGTCCCAGGGAATGCCGGAATTAATCGAACAGCTGGCAGGACAGATTTAAGAAAAGAATTCTGCTTGTCATCTATGATGCAGGCGCCATTGAAAAACTAAGGGGATCAGATGCGTATTGTCGTTCTTGGGGCCGGTATCATCGGCGTTACAACAGCCTACTACCTGGCCCGCCTTGGCGCCGAGGTCGAGGTACTGGACCGCCAGCGCGGCCCCGGTCTGGAAACCAGTTTTGCCAATGCAGGTGAATTGTCCTATGGCATGACGTCTCCCTGGGCAGCACCGGGTGTTCCATGGAAAGCGGTGAAATGGATGTTCATGAAGCATCGCCCGTTATTCATCCGCCCTTCTTTAAGTCCGACGATGTGGCGCTGGTGCGCGCAAATGCTGGCCAACTGCAATGCAGAAGCCTACGCGAGGAACAAGGGGCGCATGGTGCGCATTTCCAATTACAGCCGTGACGCACTTACCGAGTTAATGGCAGAGTTGCCTATCGAGTTCGAGCAGCAAGAACTTGGCACCTTGCAGCTTTTTCGCAAACAAAAACAAGTGGATGCTTCCAGGGCGGACCAGGATATTCTCGCCAAATATGATTCTCCATTCGAGGTGCTGGATCGCGATGGCTGTATCGCAGCAGAACCTGGCCTGATCCATGTGGCGGATAAATTTGTCGGCGGGCTGCGCCTGATGGCCGACCGCACCGGTGACTGTCGCATGTTCACCCAGGCCCTGGCAGACAAGGCGGCCGATATGGGGGTCAAGTTTCACTACAATGTGAACATCCAGGGCGTGGCGATGGAAAGCAATCGCATCGTAGGTATCGATACCTCTGACGGACGCGTAGCGGGCGATCGCTATGTGTGTTCGATGGGGCCTTACGCGCCCATTTTATTGAAATCCATCGGTGTGCAAATTCCGGTTTACCCGATCAAGGGTTACTCTATTACCCTGCCGATCACGGATGCCGAAGCAGCACCGCGATCGACCATCATGGACGAAACCTACAAAGTGGCGGTCACGCGGCTGGGTGATCGCATCCGTGTGGCGGGCCAGGCGATCATAGCCGGCTATAACCATGAACTGCGCAGCGATGCGACCGAAAGCGTGCGTCACGTGGTCAGCGATTTATTCCCGCGTGGCGGGGATGTGAGCCAGGCGACAGGCTGGACCGGATTGCGCCCGATGACCCCGGATGGCACGCCTGTGCTCGGGCCGACGCGTTATGACAACTTGTTCCTCAATACCGGACACGGCACGCTGGGTTGGACCATGGCCTGCGGGTCAGCGCGCATCGTCGCCGATATCGTGATGGGCAATAAACCGGAGGTCGATATCGAAGGTTTGACTATTGCCCGCTATGGACAGGTGGTAGCGAAATCCTGGTCGGGAAAGCAATCAGGGTAACAGTTAACTTATCTATTGTTGAATTAAGTTAACTGTCACCTTAATTTATTCGTTACCGGCTTTATCACCGCCTGGATCCGGGTGATGGAACTCCATTGCTTCGACCTGACCTGATAGTACAAATAAAGAGACAGGCCACGCTAAATGTGGCCTGCCTCCTTCATTTACCCCGCTGGCACCCGTCGGGTCCTCATTCACGACCCCTATCTATCCCGTAGTTGATCTAGATCAATAAAGCAGTCCCGTTGGAGTGGAACCTGTATTCAAGTGCTGGTCTAATTCGTATCAACATCGAGGATTCGCAAAATGAGCAATGTTACTTATCGATTCAAGGAAAGATCCAATGGACTTGCCGCGATGATTTTAAACATCATCGCAAGGCGACTTCTGTTGATAGAGCATCAGCAGCTTGTTCCCATTGCTGGCCGACGTTTACCTTCGTCGAGTCAGAGGGGTTCGCAATGCAGTCATTCGCTCAGGCGACCATTGGTTTGATGAGTCACGTACCTGTACGAATGCCAGTATTTTTTCATCCACAGTTCTAAACTCGAAGGAGATCATAATGAACACTATCGCAAAGGCAGTATTAGTATCCGCAGTCATGTCACTTCCTGTATTTTCCGGCAGCGCTTATAGCCATTCAGATTCCGATTCTCAGGGCGGCATGATGGGCGGCATGAAGATGGCACCGCAGGAAATGATGAATATGCGCAAAGGAATGAATGAGAATCAAGCCCTGATGGAACAGATAAGGGCGGAAGAGGATGCCGACAAGCGCGAAAATTTAATGCAGCAACACATGGAAAGGATGCACGAGCAAATGCGAATGATGGACAAAATGATGGTCGACGAGGATCAGGATGGTATGTCACCAGATTCAATGCCAGGGCAAATGCAACCGATGGAGATGATGAATATGCGCATGGATATGATGCAAATGATGATGAGGCAAATGATGGATCATCAGGACCAGGACCAGGATAAACATCACGATGGCCCAGGGTAGCTTCAAGGTCTCGACTATATCCGGTTAGATTTGGTTTTATGGTTATTCCGGCTGACGCCGAACACGGCGTCAACCTTTGCAAACAGGGTATCAAATGATGGTTAACGGTGAAGGGTTTATGTTTTTTGGTGGCGGCCTTATGTGGTTTTTCTGGCTACTGATACTGGTTGCCATCGTGGCACTGGCAACCGGGATATTTCGCCCCGGGACAGGTGGAAACAATACGAGAAATGATAGCCCTGTCGAAATTTTGAAACGGCGTCTGGCGAGCGGTGAAATCGACGAGAACGAATATGACCGGCTACGCAAAGAGTTGATCAAGTGAGAACCAGGTTTAACAATTTTATTCATTCCATTTTTTGGAGCACAGTAAGAAAATGAACGCACAAATCCTCAGTCTTAAAATTATTGTGCTATTGCTGGTTTCGTCAGCATCCTACGCCGCCCCAACTGTTTATATTCCGCTAGGATCCGGGAACCAGGTGATCGCGGTTGACGCCCAGACCGACAAGATATTTGCCTCTTACTCCGGGGTAGTCAATCCGCATGGCCTGATAGCGACGCCGGATGGCGAATACCTGGTCGCCGGCAGTCTGATGGAAACGCCGCCGAAGGCTGACCAACCCAAAGATACCCCGACTAGCCAGCTGTACTTGATCCACCCTGGTCATGGTCACGTGATGTCTACCATCCCGGTCCTCGGATGGACCCACCATCAGGCTATTACGCCAGATGGTCGTTATGTCATCTCTACCCATGGCGCACGGGGCTATGTCTCCGTGGCCGATCTTAATACCAATCAGATATCGAATACGATCGAGACCGGTCTGGTGCCGAACTTCATCTTGATCAGCAAGGATGGGAAACGCGCTTATGTCAGTAATAGTGGTAGTAATAATATCAGCGAAATAGATCTGGTCGCCATGAAGGTGATACGAACTCTGGAAGCTGGTGCCTCGCCGGAGCACATGATTTTTTCAGGGGACGAGTCAACCATTTTTGTTACCAATCCACGTATCGGAAAAGTGTCAGCAGTCTCGGTGGCCAGCGGTAGTATCGTCGAAAGCTATGCCATTGGCACTGATGTGCACGGACTCGATATTGGCGATGATGGTACGACCCTGTTTGTCAGTAGCAAAAAAGACGACAAGCTGGTCGCAGTCGATACGCAGACTGGCAGCATGAAAACACTTTCGCTGGTGAGTGCGCCCTACCACCTGAACACGATTCGTGGCACTGGCAAGGTTTACGTGTCCAGCCGCTCGAAGCCCGTGATCTGGGTAATTGATCAGAAGAAGTTAATAGTGCTTAGTACCATAGATCTACCTGCAGGTGAAGGACATCAGATGGCGATAGTCAACTAGTTAAAAAGCATGGTCGTAGGATTAAAACGGGAGATCGCATATCAGGAAAAATGCGGTCGATTCCCTGTTGCAAAATTGCATTTTTGAGATGTCAGTATGAATTCAACACATAAAAGCGGCCACTCTGGTCATGGCATGCCGACTGGCGATGCCCGCGCCTTGAAGATAACAGGGTGGTTAACCGGCGTTTATTTTGTCATAGAGTTGGCAATCGGATTATGGAGCGGTTCAGTAGCAGTAATTTCTGATGCGTTTCATACATTTTCTGCAGTCGGCGGTGTTTTGATCGCCCTGGTAGCAGGCTACTATTCGACCCGCCCGGCTTCACAATATGCAACTTTCGGTTTGATTCGCGCTGAAATTGTCGGTGCTCTCTTCAATGGTTTGTTTTTGCTGCTTATGGCTTTGTATGTTTTTTGGATGGGTTATCAGCGTCTTCGTGCTCCCATTGAAATCCCAACCGACCCAATGCTATGGGCTGCTGCAGGCGGCCTCGTGACCGAGTTTATTGCCCTGTGGTTATTGTTCGGCAAACAAAAAAACAACCTTAATATGAAAGGCGCAATTTGGCATGTAATTCAGACATTTGTAGGAAGTATTATCATTATCGTTGCTGCTCTGGTCATCAAGTTCACAGGTTACTATCAAATTGATCCGATCCTGGGGATGCTGTTTGGGGTGGTTTTGTTTTGGGCTTCATGGGGAATAATTCGAGAAGCGACTAACATTCTTTTACAGGCTGTACCGGTAGATTTTGATTTGCCAAAAATGGTGGTATCAATTGAAAGCCTCGAAGCGGTCGAAGATGTACATCACACACATGTCTGGGCATTAACCTCGGGTAAAAATATCGTTTCAATGCATGTTCGTGTTAGTGAAACAGCGGATCAAAAATCAGCGCTTGGTCTAATACACGAAATACTGAAAAATGATTTTGAGGTTTATTTTTCGACTATTCAAATCGAGACGGAATGTCCAGAGCAAGACGAAGCATCTGATATTGATATCGATCTCCATGACATGGAAAGCAGTGGAGTCAGGTCTGCCTAGAAAATAATGAAGTTAAGTCTTTGATTCTAGATTTTCAAATAAGGCAGGGTGCATAAAAAAGACAGACCAGGATTAATCTGATCTGTCCCTTTTGACGCGGATGTATCAGTGCTTGATCAGGCGCTAGTTGGAGCCCCCGGCAAGCCGAGAAGCATCTTTGTCTCCAGGCGCATAAGACGAAGATGTTTTATCTTGCTGCCTGCGGTCCTGGCGAATATTGAAAAGCTCCTGTTCGTGGCTGAAAAGCAACTCGATGGCGACTTTATAGGTATTGAAACCACGTTCGTAGCGATCCTGATCCGGGAACAGGGTGTTGATGTATTCCATCATCAACGCGGTCGGCAGGCCCACCAGCGAGCTGACAATCGCCACGGATGCACCGGCCTTGATGTCGCCGCCCTGGCTCAGTGCCAGATAAAATCCGGCAAAGGTACCGATGATGCCGAGCAGAATAATCATGAAGGGAGCGCGCGCGAGTATGCCGGCGACAGCCTCCGATTCGAAGTAGCGGTAGGTGGTGCCGAAGTGCGGATTGCGGTCCAGCGCGATGCGGCTGATCATTTCGTAATCCGGTGCGATGCCATAGCCCTGGTCCTTCACTTCGTTGGTGGTCAGGTCGATGATCGCTTCGGTGCCAGCGACCATATCAAACCAGCGGTCGAGCAGCTTCGGCTGCTCACCGGTCACCAGGTGTTTTTCCACCATCTCTTCCTTGGTTTTGCCCAGCATGATATTTGCCTTGTTATCAAGGTGGCGTGACTCAAGCTTGAGCTTTTCCGCTTCCTTGATTTTGGCGCGTAATTCTTCGAGATAAGAATCATTGCCCGAA
>CAXBMV010000043.1:0-10720 GCA_963976575.1 uncultured Gammaproteobacteria bacterium
CCAACCGCACCCTGGGTGACCTGGCCGAGATCATTGCTCTGGATCCGGGCATGAGTGTAACCCTCTACCAACAGGTCAATGGCAAACTCGCCGTAGACGGCAAGGCCAGGCTCGATACTACCCACGCCGCCCTTTTGCTGCTTGGCAGCAGCGCCATTGCTGACCTGATCATGCAACACAAAACACTGTCGCAAATAGTGTCGCGCCAGGACTTACGCCAGACTTATCAACAATTGCTGTGCCGAATTTATCACCTGCTCGACCAGCTCGAAGAATTTATCAGTTTCCAGGGAATACGTAGCCTGCAACCAATGCGCAGCGCAGCGCTACTACATAACGTTGGAGAACTGTATGTCTGTGTATTCGCCTTCGAGCAGTACCGCCAATTTCAGACGAATTTCCAGCGCATGGGCAGTGAAGTAATCAGTGCCAAACCGATATTTGGTTTCGACCTGCGCGACCTCGGCCGGGTAATCTGCCGCAAAATGCATTTACCCGGACTGGTTTTGGAGTCGCTGGAAGACGACAGGGAGGGTGGACGCAAGGCGCGCTTGATTCAGTTGGCGGCCGACATTTCACACCAGGCCGAAGTTGGCTGGTATCACGCCGCGATGAAAGCCACCCAGGAAGTCTGCGCCGACTACCTGAACCAGTCGATCGACGCATTTGAAAACCATATACAGCGTGTTGCCATCGAATCGGCCCGCAGATGCCCGATCGATGACGTCATGCCAGCCGCTGCCAGGCTTATCCTGCTGCCCGATTTAGCGGCAGGGCGCAAGCCCAAGCCAGCCATGCAAAAGCAGCCCGACAACCGGGACGATTATGAAAGCCGCGTAAAACAACTGCTGGGCTCGGGCAGGGTCAGCGCAACAAGGCTACTCGAAGGTTTACTCGATCACCTCGAGCAGGACTTGCAAATGTCGCGCGTGGTTTTACTGCTGCTGTCCAAAGACCGGGCTAAACTGGGTACGCGCGCCAGTCGCGGGGTTAAACCGCATTCGTCGATTCACCATATGCTGATCGATGTCGCTGGCAACAATCTAATCCACTCTCTGCTGCAAAAACCTCTTGGATTATGGATCGAACCGGGCAATTACGGGCAATACAAGCCACTGTTGCCGAAGAATTTTAAATCGCATGTTCTCAGTGAGCGGTTTTTCCTGATGTCACTGTTCAATGGCAAGCAGGCGATCGGACTTGTTTTTTGCGACCGCGCCCAGGCGGTTAACGATCTCGACAAAGCCAGCTATATTCGCTTCAAGGCGGCCGCCCTGCTGACCAGTAAAGCGCTAAGATACCTGGCAAAGCAGACCTCAACAGGAACTGACAGCTAAATCCTGCCGGCGATTCATCGGCTAAATCATTGCCGCCTGACGTTTTCCGCTTTCCAGCAACCAGTCACGCAGTTGCTGAGCCGCCTCGGAAAGCGGTCGATTATCATCCCAGCACAGGTAATAGCTGCCGGCAGAGCGAATCTGCCTGTCACCGTAACGTACCAGCCGTCCACGCTGGATTATCGCATCGACCTGGCTATGCCAGCCCAGCGCCACGCCCTGGTTATCTTCGGCCGCCTGCAACGCCACCAGGTAATTGTTGAACCGCCGAAAACTGGCCTGTGAAATATCGCAATCCCACTCGCTCAACCAGCTACTCCAGCCGGTCCAGGCCGGATCGACATTCTCCAGTCGCAACAAGGGTAAACCGAGCAGGTCTTCGGGCCGGGTCAACGGGTGAGCGCGGGCAAACTCGCTTCCGCAAACCGGATATATCAGATCGTCAAACAGCTTCAGGGCCTCTTCCCCGCGCCAGCTGCCATTGCCGTAGCGGATGCGAATGTCGGCATTCAGATAGCCTGGATCCGAGGGATTATCCGAAATCGCATGGTTGATATTGATATCGCGGTGCTGCTCCCAGAAACTGCCAAGGCGTGGCATCAACCACAAGGAGGCGAAGGCAGTGGTTGCCGCGATAGTCACATCAGAACTTTGCGCGCGTGTTTTCAGGCTCTGGCAGACCCGGCCGATCTGGGCAAAGCTACTGCTCAGTACCTGGAATAAATCGATGCCCTCGCTGGTCAATTCGACGCCACGGTGATGGCGCAGGAAAAGCTGGCTATTGAGCTCGGTTTCGAGCAGCTTTACCTGCCGGCTAACCGCGCCCAGGGTTACCCCCAACTCAACAGCAGCCTCGGTGAAACTTCCATGCCTGGCACAAGCATCAAAGCTATTGAGGCTGGTCAGGCTGGGTAGTTGATAAAAGCGTCTCGCCATTTCGATTCATTAGGGTTGATTTGAAATCAAGCTTAAAGGAAGTTTTTTGATATTGTCAAACCATAGATTTACGCGCATTGTGCAGGGCTATTGATGGCCGGCCCAGCCCCGGCCTTTACCTGAGGATAAGACCAATGACCAATCCGCGCTGCCCCGAAATATCTGTTGACTCTATTCTGCAACCCATAGAAACGGCCAGTGGCCTGCCAAACCAGGCCTATACAGATGGGGACTTCTTTGCTTACGAGCGCGACCATGTACTCGGCAAAAGCTGGGCCGGTCTCTGGTTTGCCAGTGATTTGCCGAAAAAGGGTTACGTCAAGCCAGTCGAATTCATGGGTTTGCCACTGGTCATACTGCGCAACAAGCAGGACGAGATTAAGGTTTTCCACAATGTCTGCAGCCACCGCGGCATGATCCTGGTACACGAGGAAATGGAAGTTCAGGGCGCGCTGCGTTGCAAGTACCATTCCTGGTCATACAACCTCGACGGCGAACTCAAAGGCACCCCGCATCTCGGCGGTGTCGGTCAGCAAAAACACGAATCCTTCAAGCACTGCGATCACGGTCTCAAGCCGGTGCGTTCCACGCTGTGGATGGATGTTATATTCATCAACCTGTCTGGCGATGCCGAAGACTTTGCCAGCTATATCGCACCCTTAACCGACAAATGGTCTGCCTTCCTCGGCGACAAGGGTTTACAGCGCATGCGCAGCGCCGCGAACGGCAAGGGCATGCAAATCGAAGTGAAATCAAACTGGAAACTGGCAGTAGAAAACTATTGCGAGGCTTATCACCTGCCATGGATCCACCCCAGCCTGAACACCTACTCTCGCCTCGAAGATCATTACCACATCATGTACGGCGATAATTTTGCCGGACAGGGCAGCCTCGCTTATCGCTTATACGATCAGGCCGGAACCGCGTTGCCGCGTTTTCCAGAGTGGCCGGAAGACAAGCTGGAACAGGCCGAGTATGTTTCCTTTTACCCGAACGTGCTACTCGGAATCCAGGCTGATCATAGCTTCGTCATGATCATAGAACCCATGGCCTGCGATAGATCCATCGAACATCTGCGCCTCTATTATGTCGGCGACGAGGCATTGGACGACAAACACGCCGCCAGTCGCAATGCCACGCTGGAATCATGGCGAGTGGTTTTCGGAGAGGACGTAGACGCGGTCGAGGGGTTGCAACGCGGTCGCAGTTCACCGGGTTATCAGGGCGGCGTATTTTCGCCGGTGATGGACAACCCTACCCACCATTTCCACCAATGGGTTGCGCGTAAAATTCAGGACGCGGCCTCCGCCTGAAGCGAAGGAACGGGCGAAGTTAGCTGTCAGCGTGAACCATCTGGAGATCCCGGACAGGCGCTGCGCGCCTTCCGGGATGACGTTCATCTTTTTAGTTGTGGAGATGTGACCTGAACGACAGCAAAAGTTGCGCTTCGAAAATGGGAAACAAAAAACTTGCCGTCATCCCGGAATCTGCGCAGCAGATGTCCGGGATCTCCAGATGGTTCACGCTGACAGGAATGGCTAGGGATTGACCAGAGTGATGGTAATACGCTTGTTCTGCTTGCCCTTGTTCTTCACCTTGCTCACCAGCAGCTCGCCGATTTCGGCCGTATTCTTCACGTGGGTGCCGCCACAGGGCTGGTAATCGACGCCTTCGATAGTAATCGTGCGCACGCTGCCCTGACCTCGCGGCGGTTGTACTGACATGGTGCGCACCAGCTCCGGATTTTGCTCCAGTTCGGCATCGCTGATGCTGCCGATACTGAGTGGAACGCCCCGGCTCACCAGCTCGTTCAAAGCCGCGTTGAGTTTTTCCTTATCGACCACTTCGTCTTGCAGATCGAAATCAAGACGGCTTTCGTACTCTCCAACCGAGCCACCGGTGGCCTGCGCCTTGATCAGCGAGCAGACCAGATGCAGACTGCTGTGCATGCGCATCAGGCGATGACGGCGCTGCCAGTTTATTTCCATGTCGACGGCGTCGCCCACTTTAAGCTCGCCGGGATCGCCCAGATCGCCTTCGTCGATGAAGTGGATGATCGATTCGCGATCCTCGTCGTAACAGGTATCGATTACCGGGTAGGTCTTGCCATTGATCGTCAGTCGGCCGGTATCGCCGGGCTGTCCACCGCCCAGCGGATAGAAGATCGTCGAGGTCAGTATAAGACCATCATCACGCAGACTTTTAATTTCGCTGCTATGTGTTTTCTGGTAACTGTCTTGGTAAAATACTTTTTCTGTCATCGCCGGGCTCCACTGTGATCGAGTAATTTTTACCCAGCCCGAAATATGACGCAAGTGTTCTCTCGGTGAATTCAAACGCTGACCCTGGTCGCAAGATAATACACATCGATGCCGACTGCTTTTACGCTGCGGTTGAAGTGCGTGATAATCCTGCGCTGAAAGGCAAACCGATCGCTGTCGGAGGCAGCGCTACGCGACGCGGCGTGGTTGCAACCGCCAGTTACGAGGCGCGTAAGTTTGGCGTGCACTCGGCGATGGCCAGCGCCACCGCGTTGAAGCGTTGCCCGGGTTTAATCCTGATCCCCGGGCGCATGGCGGTATACCGCGAAGCCTCGCGGCAAATGCAGGAAATCTATGCCGACTACGCCGACCTGGTCGAGCCGCTGTCTCTGGACGAGGCTTTCCTCGACGTCAGCCAGTCACCTCATTGCCGTGGCAGCGCTACCCTGATCGCCGAAGAAATTCGCCAACGCATTTTTGATCGTGTTGGCATCACCGTATCCGCCGGCATAGCGCCGAACAAATTTCTCGCCAAGGTCGCCAGTGACTGGAACAAGCCGAATGGACAATTCGTAGTCACACCCGATAGAGTCGCCGATTTTCTCAGCGAACTGCCGGTCAGGAAAATCTGGGGCGTGGGAAAAGTTACCGCACAACGACTGGAGAAACAGGGCATCAAGACTTGCGCGGATGTACGCGCTATTGACCTGTTCAGGTTTGTGCAAGAATTTGGCCAGTTCGGCGAGCATATTCACAAGCTTGCGCACGGCCTCGACGACCGCCCGGTCGTTTCAGAATGGCGGCGCAAATCGGTGAGCGTGGAGAACACTTACGATCAGGACTTGCCCGATCTGGCGGCTTGTCTGCAGAGTATTCCGGCGCTACTGGAGTCGTTGGATAAACGACTCCAGAGACTCGACGATGACTACAGGATTCAAAATTGCTTCCTCAAAATGAAATTCCGGGACTTCACCCAGACCACGGTGGAACGTCAGCAAACCACACCCGGCTACGATGATTTTGCCGCGCTTTGCGAACAGGCCTGGCAACGCGGCCAGATCCCGGTGCGCCTGCTCGGCCTCGGCACACGCCTGATCGATTTGACCGATAGCAGCGGACAAATGGATTTATTCGAGGGATAAACGGTGTATTGCGCGTGGAAAAAGTCAACATATGCACTTGTTTTCTTTAATATCAATGAGTTATGATGCTTTTTGAATGTGACTTATCAATCGCTCTGCCGTGTCTTAGTTCAGGACCTTAAGACATAGTTTCAGGAGATAAAGATGCGAGCACCTAAATTTGAATCATTAATATCGGATCCATGGGCCAAACCACCCGAAAACTCCTATTATGGCGACCCCCGCTATGTCGAACAGGAGCAACACGGACTCGAACATATTGATCGTGACAAGCTGGACAAAAATGGTGTCGAACAGGTTGTTATCCTCGGTTATAACTAGCCAGTTAACCTGGCTATCCCCGGAGCTATCCCTCTCGACTTGCAGACTGGAATAGCCCCCCCGCATGCGTTTTCACCCTGGACATAAGCACTTATAGATGTCCGATTTGCTACTGATTTTCATCGCCTTTGCCACTGCAGCAGTGACCGCGGTCACTGGAATCGGTGGCGGAATGATCCTCATTGCCTTTATGCCAGGTTTTTTACCGGCTGCGGCGATAGTGCCGGTGCACGCGGTAGTACAACTATTTTCCAATTCGAGTCGGGCCTGGTTCGGCTGGCGCTTTGTGCGTCCGCATTTTGCGCTTGCCTTCATCGCCGGGTCGATATTTGGCGGGCTGATTGCAGCCACCATCTCGCGCCACATTAATCTCGAATACACGCCGCTACTGATCGCCGCTTATATTCTTTACAACGTCTGGTTTCCTGGCATTCAGCTGAGCAAACCCATACGCGGAGAATTTGTCTTCATCGGGCTGTTGCAAACCGGTTTGAGCATGATCGTAGGGGCAACCGGACCCATGGGACAGTCGGCACTGATGCGCAAGGGACTGGAGCGCGATGCGCTGGTTGTCACCTCGGCATTGATGACCGGTTTTACCCACCTGATCAAGATACTGCTATTCGCGCTATTGGGGTTTTCCTTCGCAGCCTACTGGGAAATGATACTTGGCATGTCGATCGCGGTGATATTCGGCGCATTGCTCGGCACGCGCATTCGTTATCGAATCAACGAAGTCCTGTTCCGGCAGATACTGAAATGGTTGTTAACCCTCCTCGCCGTACGCATGATTTTCCTCACTCTGTACTGACTTCCCCACACAGCTGCAGGATCCTCTTTTCCACCCAGCTGTGCGCAGCCAGGTCCTCGATAAATCCGCAATGCCCACCATAGCGGCAGGTTTCAATGTTGAGCCTGTCGATCGGGTCGATACGTTGTAAATCAGCAATCGGAATGATCGGGTCGTCCTCGGCGGCGATCAGGTAAGCGGGCATAGACAGCGCCGCCAGCCGATCCCCGACCAGCGCATAGGCGGCGAAGTATTCATCGACGCTGGCGTAGGCTGTGTAGCGCGGGATAAAAATGCGGTTTAAATCATCCAGCGACCGGGCGGCGGCCAACTCTGCCTTGTAATCGAATTCGGGAAAATGACGCAGTTTGCGATAAAGCGATTCGCGCCAGCGCTTGAAAAAATAACGCTCGTAAGCGAAAAAACCATTGTTCAGGGCCTGCATCGCACGCGCCGGATCGGTTGGCGGGCAAATCGCGATCACTCTATCCAGACCCAGCTGCGCGCCTCTGTCTGCGGCAATGCGCAACGCAAAACTCGCGCCCAGCGAAAACCCCACTAAACACAGTTGCTTGTAATCTCGACTGGCGAGAAAGCCGGCCAGGGCACTGCCCACCTCGGGTGACAGGGTCGAATTGAACAATCCCCGGTTGAGCGCATGGGAGTCGCCGTGGTCGCGCAGGTTGACGCGCAACACATCGAAACCGCTGCTCAACAGAACTTCGGCGCAGGTCACGATATAACTGGAACGGCTACTGCCTTCCCAGCCGTGTAATAGTACTACCAGTTTTTGCTGACGATCCCCGGCGCGGTCCAATTCGGCCAGCAAACGCGTACCGTCACCCGCCTGCAGGATTAATTTCTCGCTATTGAATCGACTCAGTATGCTCGCCGCACGCAATCGTCGCGGCCCCTGACTATTCAACACGGTCTGAACATGCCGATTGCGCAGGTAATAAGGCGGGGCAAATGCGGATAAGGTCGGCATAACTGAATCCGATACAGGGATAGTTATTCGCTACCCTTGTTGGCCAGTTTCAGCATGGCATGCATGAGTACATTACAGCCCGCCTCGAGGTCAGCGGACTCGGCACTTTCCTGTTCGTTGTGGCTAAGACCACCGGCGCAGGGCACAAATATCATCGAGGTTGGCGCCACCAGACAGACCTGGCAGGCGTCGTGCCCGGCACCGGAGACGATATTCTGGTGGCTATAACCGAGCGATTCGGTGGCACTCTCGACCGCAGCGATGCAATCCTGGTCGAATTTTACCGGCGCCTTGTCCCATATTATCTCCAGCTCGCATTCCACCCCATGAGCCCTGGCGCAGGCAGTGACACGGCTGCGCAGCTTTTCATCCATTTCGTTGAGCACGATCTCATCCGGGTTGCGGATATCGATACTCATAAACACTTCCCCGGGAATGGTATTTCGCGAGTTTGGCATCACCGACATTTCCCCTACCGTGCCAACCGCATCGGGCGCATGCTCCAGCGCCAGCGCCTGTACCAGCCCGATAATTTCGGCGGCCGCGACCAGCGCATCTCGGC
This sequence comes from uncultured Gammaproteobacteria bacterium, assembly GCA_963976575.1. GTDB lineage: Bacteria > Pseudomonadota > Gammaproteobacteria. The sequence continues at coordinate 8,338 of CAXBMV010000043.1, forward strand.
GTCCCTGCATCGGCGTGGAGCCGGCGTGTGAATCCTGTCCTTTCAGGCGCAGGTCATACCAGTTCTGACCCTGTCCGCCCACGACTACGCCAATCTGACGACTCTGGGCTTCGAGAATCGGCCCCTGTTCGATATGCGCTTCGAGCAAGCCACCAATCGGATGCTCACCGCAGATTTCATCGCCGAGGTAGCCGATGCGCTTTAACTCGTCGCCGAGGCCGATACCCTCGCTGTCGCTGATAGCCCAGGCAAAATGCTTTTCAAACAACCCTGCGAATACCCCCGAGGCGATCATAGCCGGTGCGAAGCGAGACCCTTCTTCGTTGGTCCAGACCACGACTTCCAGTGGCGCCTCGGTGATAACCTTGTTGTCGTGTAGTGTGCGCAAAGCTTCCAGCGCCGCGAGCACACCGTAGATCCCATCAAACTTACCACCGTGCGGTTGCGTATCGAGATGACTGCCGGCGACTATCGGCGGCAACGCATTATTACTTCCTTCGCGGCGCGCAAATATATTTCCCATATCGTCGATGCTGATACTGCAATCGATTTCTCTGCACCAGCGGATGAACAGGTCACGGCCATCGCGGTCTTCGTCGGTTAACGCCAATCGACAGGAACCGCCATGCTGACCCGGGCCTATTTCTGCCATCGCCATGATACTGTCCCAGAGGCGTTGCCCATCGACGCGAAGCTGATTTAATGCATTCATTTATTTTCTCATCACTATTTGTGCCTGCCAGAGACGACTCCAGCTGTCGGCATGAAAATCATCCGCGAGTGTGCCCGATAACAATCTATCGGTCTGCCGGATCATTCCTGCCGACAGACACCTCCGCTCCTGCTTAAAGTGTTTTTCTGAAAAAAACGCGATCAAAACCTTCGTCCATGCGGCGATCGTACTGCTGATAACCCAACTTCGGATAGATTCCCAGATTCTCGGTCATGTTCGCATTGGTATAAAGTTCGATGCTGCTGTAGCCACCCTGTATTGCTTTTTGCTCCACGTAGGTGATCAACAGCAACCCTATGCCACGCCTTTGCAATTCAGGGCGTACCGCTACATTTTCCAGGTGAACATGATTTCCGCGCGGATAGAAAATCACGAACCCGCAAATCCGACCGGTATCTTCGGCGAGATACACTTCATCGCGGTCGATCGCCGCGGCAAAATCTGCCACCATGGGCGCGGGTTCCTGACCAATGCGTCTGACGTAAATTTCGTAAGCGGCAAGCGCACAGGATTTTACCTGGGAATAGTCGCTATCAACGGCTTTGCGAATAAATGTGGTCATAGATGATATGTCTGGGACCCGGGGAGCTAAGTATAAATGTTTTACAAGACCGATGAACAGCATGGATTACCACACGATCCTTTCAAGAGTTGCGTGGTACCCAGACCCATTGCCTGGGTTTCTTCGATCCATCCAAACGGCAATGTTAACCTGGCGCCTTTCAGTTTTTTTAATGCGCTGGCCAGCGATCCGCCAATGGTGATTATTTCTTTCACCGGCTACCACGCCCACGGTGGCGAAAAAGATAGCCTCTTCAACATAAAAACCAGCGGTGAATTCGTCGTCAACATTGTTCCGCTGGCCCTGAAAGACGCAATGAATGTCACCACCGCAGCCCTGCCCCATGAAACCAACGAGTTCGATAGCGCGGGCTTAACCGCCGAGCCTTCCCGGCTGGTCAAGCCGCCCCGCGTTAGCGAAGCTCCAATCCACCTCGAATGTATATTTCACCAGGAAATCGAATTGCCCTGCGACCTTGCCGACAGCATAAATACGTCGATCATCGGACGCGTGATCGGGATACACATCAAGGATGAAGTGTTAACCGAAGGCATAGTCGACCTGACTAAAATCAAACCCCTGGCGCGACTGGGATACAACCAATACTGCGCGGTAGAGCAAATTTTCACACTGAACAGGCCCGGGGTTTAAGCCACAGCAGTCAGGGTGTCTGAGCTTGTAGAGATGCCAGGATTGCCTGTTTCAGCCAGACCGGATTGCCACGTTGCGCTTCGTTTGACTGGCGAATCACTCTGGCGATAAGACGCGCGGACAGGTAGCCGCGTATGGCATGAATATCGGCGGCAGTTGCATAGCGATCGCGGTAGGCCCGGGCAAAAGAATCACCATTCATCAAACTGATTTGTTCGGGCTGCGCGCTGAACAAATCCCAGTAGGCTGCCTGCTGCGGCTCTACCAGCACCACTGCCTTGCTTTCGAGTATTTCTCTGGAACGCCCCCCTTCCAGACTGCCGCTGGCAAACATTGGCTGATGTTCAGGAATAGTTTCCTTTATTGCGTCGAACAACCCATCATCCCCTCGCGATGAATCCAGTTTCAAGATATGCACATCGAGGCCACCGAGATGG
>CAXBMV010000044.1:0-10689 GCA_963976575.1 uncultured Gammaproteobacteria bacterium
CCCTGCTCGGCATCAATACCGGCGCTGGCAAGGCTGATGCAAAACCGGAACCGTCAAAACACTAGCACTGGACAAGACAGATGAGCATCGAACGGCATGGCCTGTCTATTGGCATAGAGAGGACGGGGAGTGATTTTTTCCTCACCCTGAAGGCAGTGGGGAAACTAACCCACAAGGATTACGAAACCATCACCCCGATGATTGACTACGCGCTGGGCGCGGTGAAGCATCCCCGGGTCAAGGTTTTAATCGACGGCACGGAGCTCGAAGGATGGGCCTTAAGAGCCGCCTGGGACGACTTCAAACTCGGTCTGAAGCATGGCAACGAGTTCGAAAAAATCGCCATCCATGGCAACAAAAACTGGCAGGAAATTACCGCGAAGGTCGGTTCCTGGTTTGTCTCCGGCGAAGTGAAATACTTTGAAAAAAGGGAAGACGCGCTGGCCTGGCTAAATGGCTAGACACAAGAGGTGAAATAAAATGTATTACGTTGTAAATACCGACAAGAACTTTGACCAGGCCTCAGCAGATCTCGAAGTCGAGGTGAAAAAGCTCGGTTTCGGTGTGCTGCATATTCATGATCTCGGTGAAACCCTGCGCAGCAAGGGTGTGGCGTTTGCCGAAAGCTGCCGCGTATTTGAAGTTTGCAATCCACAGCAGGCCGCCAGGGTATTGGCGATCGATATGCAATTGAACATGGCCCTGCCCTGCCGGATTTCGGTGTTTACCGAGAAAGGCGCTACTCGCATAGGCTTGATCAAGCCTGCGCAAATGCTGGCGGCACTGTCCAGCGATGCGAGCCTGCTGGAGATCGCAAACGAAGTCGAAGAAAAAACCATACAGATGATCAATAACGCAAAATAATTTCGGGGACACAATACGGAGTTACCGGGAACAATAGCTGTATCCTCAGCCTGCTGTCATGCTTCCGCTCAACTTCGAATCAGCTATCGAAGCCCCCCCCCGCATTTCCGAGTATTGCTGCACAAGGTCAGGTAGGCGGGTAGAATCGAAAACCATTCGGTATCTCGGGCAGAGAAAATAAAGACCATGAGAAAAATCCTACTATTGATACTGGCTTTATTCCTCGGCAACCTGACAGGTAAATCATTCGCTGTGGCGGATGCAAGGGAATTAGTCGATTTACCCCAGATGATGCAGCAGCATATGCTGGCAAACATGCGTGATCACCTTGCAGCAATCAACGAGATTCTGGCCTATTTGCGCAGTGGCGAGACGGACAAGGCAGCGGAAACCGCCGAGTTTCGCCTCGGCATGAGTTCATTGCCGGTCCATGGAGCGAGCCACATGGCCAAATTCATGCCCGAAAAAATGCGCCTGACGGGAACTGCGATGCACAAGGCTGCGAGCCGCTTCGCGCTGACCGCGCAGGAAGGAGACCTGTTGGCAGCCTACAATGCTGTTTCCGACATTACCGCCGCCTGCGTTGCTTGCCATGAGCAATTCAGGATTCAATGATCAGGACTTGCTGCCCGGGCTAAAGCTTTCAACCGCGCTCATCATCTGGCTGCTATTTGGATGCGGTGACAAGTTCCTGAAAAAACTCATTGAGACATGCTGTGCCAGCTTCGAGATTTATCGCCGGAACAGATGGATTGTCACCTCAATCGGATTCTGTAGAAACGGGTATACTGCCGCAGATATTAACACCAGTTGGAGATTTCATCCGTTTTGCGCGCAGCCTATCTTGAACTACATATCGCGGTGTTTCTATTCGGTATTTCCGGCCTGTTCGGAAAACTGCTCGACGACAGCCCGGTCACGATCGTTCTCGGTCGTACACTATTCGCAGCCATCGCCATTTACATTGGACTCAAGCTGTTCCGTAAAAGTCTGTCGGCATCGCCTAAATCATTATTGTTGATGTCGCTCTCCGGTGTCGTTCTGGCCATGCACTGGGCAATCTTTTTCCATTCGATTCAATTGTCTAGCGTTGCGATCGGCCTGATCGGTTTTTCCACCTTCCCGCTATTTGTCACTCTGCTCGAACCGCTGATATTCACGCAGAGATATCGCGCCACCGACCTGCTCACCGCGGTCCTCGTATTTTTCGGGTTGCTGCTGGTAGTACCGGAATTCGACCTTGGTAACTCGGCCACTCTGGGTCTACTGTGGGCAATTCTATCGGGGGCTCTGTTTGGAGTTTTGACTCTTATCAATCGTAAACTGGTGGAGACTAACTCCTTTCTTACGGTCGCCTTCTTCCAGCACAGCAGCGCCGCGGTTTGCATGCTCCCTTTTGTCGTGGTCGCAGCAAACAACATTGATGCGAACAGCCTGCTGCTACTGCTGATACTGGGGGTAGTCTGCACGGCCCTGCCGCAGATCCTGTTTATCAAATCCTTGAAGCGCGTGAAGGCGCAGCTCGCCAGCATTGTCGCCGGGCTGGAACCGGTATACGGTATCGGATTCGCGGCTTTGCTGCTGGGCGAAGTACCAACCCTGCAAACCATCGTTGGAGCCGGCATCGTCTTCGCTGCGGTTATTCTGGCGATGAAGCTGCATACGATTCCTGGCGCAGTGCCACCAGAGAACAAAGACGGAACCTGACAGGCTCGAATTCCCCGGTACTGTCAGATTGAACTAGGAAGCCAGCTTTGCCTGCACCGCAAACGGGCTCAAGCCCAACCAGACCTGCATCGATTTGGCGATTCCCTTGTCACCGATAAAGTCGATACGCTGCTGTTCTTTTTTTACCGTGGTCAACCCCATCCAGATTGCGGTCATGGTGCGCAGGTCCGTGGTGACGTAGAGATCCACTTCGAAACCCGGATCGGCCCAGCATAAATCCCCCTCGCCTTCGGGCTCAATGACCAGCCACCAGCGTTGCTTCGACTTGGGGAGTTCGGGGTACAGAAATTGTATCACTGCGGTTCGCTCCGGCAGTGGCGCAGGGTTGAGATTGCGGCGCATATCCCACATCAGCAAAGAGGGGTCGAGATTTTTTAGCGAGGCATGCGATTCTACCCATTTCTGCCCCCAGAGACCCATGGCTTCAATCACAGGACGCAAGTCCTTACCCGCGCTGGTCAGGTGATACTCAAATACCCCCTTCTCCGATTTCAAGTCCCTGCGCTCGATTACCCCGGCTTCGCGCAGTTCCTTGAGTCTCTGCGACAACAGCGTTGGCGACATCTTCGGTACGCCGCGGCGTAAATCATTGAATCGAGTAGTCCCGGCGATCAACTCGCGTATCAACACCATGGTCCATCGCGAACAAAGAATTTCGGCGGCCATGGCTACCGGGCAAAATTGCTTGTATCCCGCTTGGCTCATTTCATGTCTCCGGGGTTAGGGTTCAGGAAGAGTAGCAATCGCCACCCCGGGCGACTAGTACAAAAACAGTACCGGCCGGGTCCAGATTCTGGACTATCGTGAGCGCCATCTGTTCTGCCAGGCTGCAGTCACTCGAATCATTCGAGTTTTATCAATAGTCGACAGAGGATAACGGCATGACGGTATACGTAATTGCGGACATTAAAGTGAATGACGATGGCTGGGTTCCCGAATACGCCACCGCGGTACATGACATTGTGCACCGCCATGGTGGCAAGTATCTTTCCCGCAGCGGTAATGTGAAAACCCTGGAAGGCTCCCCGCTCGACACAACCCTGATCGCCCTGCTGGCGTTTCCCAACGAGGCCTCGGTGATGGCATTTGCCTGCGACCCGGAATACGCGCCTTACGGGCAGGCCCGACAGGCCGGCAGCGACAGTCGTTTTCAATTGATCGACGATAGCGATGTCGCCGGCACCATCCCCTACCTGCCTGCGGGATAACGCCTGGATTACAACAACAGGTCATTCTGATTTATCAAGGTGCCCGCCCATAACGCGGTCGCCTCGATCTTCCCTGTCAGTGAAAAGTATGCAAACCGCATAGATCGGGCTTGCTTGTATCCTCCAGGGGCTGTGGGATAAGGTGACAGTTATCTTAGTTTCCCCAGCCCCTGTCAGGAGCGAATAAATGACAATCAATGGTTCATGTTTCTGTGGCGCAGTGAAATACCAAATCGACGGCAGCTTACGCGATGCGCGTTCCTGCCATTGCTCCTTGTGCAGAAAGGCGTTCAGTGCGCAGGCTTCAGCCTATGCCGAGGTGAATGCCGATGAATTTTCGTGGCTCAGTGGTGAAGAACTGCTAAGCAGTTATGCATCCGCGCATGGTGCAGGCCTGCAATTCTGTAGCCGATGCGGCTCGACGCTATGTGGCCTTTATGAAGGCCGCGTGCATGGGGTCACCCTGGGCTGTCTCGACGATGACCCGGAAATCGAGCTTGGCAGGCATATATTTGTTGGATCAAAAGCCCGTTGGGAAACCATTCCCGAGGGGGTTCCACAGTATGAAGAATGGCCGCCAGAAGAATAACTAAGTCAAACACAGCAGCGATGATCTATTGCGCTGGGCAAGCTAATTGCTTGCAGTCAAAGCCAGCTGCTACCGGCGATTCTGCGTTCTCTTTTACCACGGTCTCGACTATGATGGCGTTTTCCACAGCCATAAAACTCTCTCGCCCTTGAGCACCTATCTCACCACCAAAGAGCTGGCCGAACTGTTGCGCATCAAAGAGCGCAAGGTATACGACCTGGTAGCCTCCGGCGAAGTACCCTGCACGCGCGCCACCGGCAAATTGTTGTTTCCACGCGCAGAAATCGATAAATGGCTGGCCCGCAATCAGTCAAGCCGCAATCCATCGACAACAGCAGCGCAGGTCATCCTCGGCAGCCACGATCCACTACTGGAATGGGCACTTCGCGTATCGCAATGCGGCATAGCCAGTTATTTCGACAGCAGTATGGACGGCCTGGAGCGTTTTGACAGGTCCGAAGGCATTGCCACCGGCATGCATTTATACGATGTGGAGACGGCTGGCTGGAATACTCACTGGGTCGAGTCGCGGTTTTCACAGGCCGACGTGGTGCTGGTCGAATGGGCGAAACGTTCGCGAGGCATAATCGTCCAGGCAGACAATATCGCCGACTACAGCAGCTTGAGCGATCTGGCCGGCAAGCAACTTGTTCCGCGCCAACCCGAGGCGGGCAGCCAGGTTGTGTTGAATGCCCTGCTGAATCAACAGGGCATCAACACTTCTAACATTCATCTGAAACGCGTCGCGCGCAGCGAAGTCGATGCGGTCAGCGAGGTTGTCGAAGGCCGCGCGGATGCCACCTTCGGCCTGGCCACGCTGGCCAGTCACTATCGACTTGGTTTCCTGCCGATCATCGAAGAACGCTACGACATTCTTGTCAACAGAAGAGACTGGTTCGAGCCCGGCTGGCAAAGCTTCATCGCCTTTTGCCAGTCAGCGGAATTCAAGGAACACGCCGCCGAACTGGCTGGATACAATATCGACGAGCAGTTCAGCGTTCGCTACAACAGCGCCAGCTGAACTAGCGGGCAGACAACTCCACCTAGATTTTGGCGTTGGCGAAAAAGAGTTGCTGGCCGTCGAGCTGGTAGGCGTTAATAGCAGTCTGACCCCGCGGTGATATCACCCAGTCGATAAACGTCTGGGCCGCTACACGCTTGACATGTTTGCAGGTCGACGGATTGACCATGATGATTCCGTACTGGTTGAACAGGGCATCGTCTCCCTGCATACGGATATCGAAATTCTGCTTGTTCTTGAAACTGATCCAGGTGGCCCTGTCAGTCATGGCGTATGCGGAAATACCCACCGCGGCATTTAGCGTTGCCCCCATTCCTGAACCGGTTTCCAGATACCAGCTTCCACTTGCCTGTAGCGGGTCTATGCCCGACTTCTTCCATAAGGCCATTTCTTTCTTGTGGGTACCGGAGTTGTCTCCCCGCGAAGCAAATTTTGCCTCGCTGCCTGCGATACGGGTCAAGGCATCGACGGCCGTACGACTAGCGGATAGCACGGCCGGGTCGGCAGAAGGCCCAACGAAGATGAAGTCGTTGTACATGACGTCGTGTCGCTGCAACCCAAAGCCCTCGGCAACAAACTTTTCCTCGGCGGATTTTGCGTGTACCAACAAGACATCACCATCGCAGTTTTTTGCATTTTTTATCGCCTGGCCGGTGCCCACCGCGACTACGTGCACGGTAATGCCAGAATCCTTTTTGAATAATGGCAACAGATGGTCGTATAGCCCGGAGTTAGCGGTTGAGGTAGTCGACTGGACAATAATCGAATCCTCGGCGGCGTGGCTGCTACTGACTCCAATAATCGTCAGTGCAAGACAGAACAGGGCAGGTTTCATCAAGGTAGGCATTGTTACTTTCTCCGCTTAAAGGTTTGCTGTGGTGGATTTAGAGATGGATTCTTCCATCGATATAGGCCTCGGCTTGCGTGCTGCCAGGAGAGGAAAAAAGTGTTCAGCTGGCGCGTATTCGAGCAGCTTGCCGTTGTGCATGAAAAGCACGTCGTCGGCGAGACGGCGTGCCTGGCCGTGGTCGTGGGTGACCAGAATTATCTTCACAGCCTGCTGGCGCGTAAGCCTGAGCAGATTTTCGATCTGCAGGCTTGCAGCCGAATCGATGCTGGCGCAGGGCTCATCGAGCAACAATACGCGTGGGCCCAGAGCCAGCGCCCTGACCAGCGCCAGTTTTTGTTGCTCGCCGCCAGACAGTAATCGCGCAGGTTGATCGCGTTGGCCCGACAAACCGGCCTGTTGCAGTACCTGCTCGCGTCTTTGGCGGTAGTCTGACATTCGCGATTTCAGCACGAAATCGATGTTTGCAGCCACCGAGCGACGCATCAACACCGGCTTTTGAAACACCAGTGCCTGCTGCCGGCGTATCGACAGGTCGAGCGCATTTCCCTGCCAGCGAACCTCTCCACTGCTGGGTGAAATCAATCCATGAATCATGCGCAGGAAAAGGCTTTTACCGGCGCCGTTGGGACCCATGATCGCGGTGATACCGGGGCTATCGATTATTACATTGAGGTCATTCAACAGGCAGGTATCGCCAACGCTATAACTCAGCGAACTAAGCTGCAGTGGTAATAGCGTGTTGACGCTCTTTTGGTTCAAGGAACTGGCAGCGTCAAGCATAAGACAAACGCTTCGCGCTGGAACGCAGGCCGAACACGAGTCCATTGACGGTTAGCGCCAGAACCAGCAGGATCAGGCCAAGGGCAAGCGCCAAAGCAAGATCGCCCTTGGAGGTTTCCAGCGCGATGGCCGTGGTCATCACCCGGGTCAGGTGGTCGATATTTCCGCCAACGATAATGACAGCACCAACCTCGGCGATGGCGCGACCGAATCCGGCCAGAGTAACCGTCAACAGGCTGTAGCGGGAATCCCAGATCAACGCAAGGATAACCCGATGCATCGGCAGGCACAGCGAACGAAACAGTTCGTCGTACTCGCGGTGCATGTCTTCCACCACCTGCCTTGTCAATGCCGCCACGATCGGGGTTACCAGTATCGCCTGGGCTATGATCATCGCCGTGGGTGAGTACAACAGGTTCAGGAAACCGAGCGGTCCTGCCCGCGAAATCGACATGTACACCAGTAAACCTACCACCACAGGCGGCAAACCCATCAATGCATTCAACAGAATTGCCACCGCCTGACGACCGGGAAAACGAACCACCGCCGTCAGCGCCCCGAGTGGGAAGCCAATCAGCATGGCGATCAACACCGCGGTTAAGCTGACGCGAAGCGACAGCACAATGATTTCGACCAAATCGCTATCCGCGCGAATGATCAGCGACAAGGCCAGAGCGAAGGCATCCGAGAAGTCCTGCATGTTTTATTAAGCTTTTTACCGTTTAATTTACGAATATACTAATTATTATCGTAATTAATGCAAGTAAACGCTTAATAACGCTGGTGGAGCCACCCAATCAACCTGCCTTTACACGAAGTCATACGCAGAAATGACCCGCCGAGTGAGACGCGACAAGGAAACGGATTGATTGTTTGAAGCAGCCCTGGCGGGCTGTCATAAGCTGGTGGTTTCTAGCTGCGCCGAATCCTCTGGCAGCCCTTTAATCACTGCGTAATAGAGACGATTGTTGACACCTGGTGCCGGCGGCGGGAATCAACCGGGCTATTATTCGGCCGTTGTTACCAGCTGGATGTAGATTGCCCTTGGCTTGCTGTCGAAAGTGCGCTTAACCGCTGATCGCGCAACCCTTTCCAGTTCGGTCACGCTCTTGTCAGCCACTTCGCCGGCATTCATCGAAAAGGTTACGTCTAACAATGTTTCACCGTCATAGTTGAATCCCACCAGCGTTTCAATACCCAGCTCTTCCTGCATGATTCCGCGTAACTGTACCTGGGTATCGACCAGGTCCCTCATGCCTTCGACCGTATCGCAGGCCAGCAGCGTAATGGACAGGAAAATTCCCAGTAATATTTTGCTCATTTCTTGCTCCAAAAAGAGATTGCGAATCCCGGAGTTCTTTTCCGGTGCTAAAGGTTATTACAGCTGAAAGGTAGTTACGATGGCAATTTAAGCTGGCTACTGAGCAAATTATTACTGTGCAATAACCTGATAATAACTCCATTTATCGGCAAATTAAGTTAACTGTCACCATAAATATCTCGGGGCTTTGTGGATACCCGAAAGCCTCACCAACGCAGGCAATGAACAAGGATCAGACAGGGTCGTAATACAGCCTTCGTCAGCCAGTGGATAAGCCGTTCGACGACTACAACCAACTTGTAAACGGTTTCCGAAATCAGCATGGAAATGCTGACGGATGAGCTGGGGAATCGGTTATCAGAATTGTCCACGTCTGTGTCTCCTCTTTGTGTTCCGACTAAGCTGTGCGCCAGTATACCTGTTTCCGCTAGCGATTTACTCAGGTATTGACTGGGAAGCGCTGCTGCAGCTCGGCGACCTGCTGCGCGCTAAGCGGTCGTGTTTGGCGGCCCTGTAGCAACAGGAACAACCTTGCCGTTTCCTCGAGCTCCTCGATCGCGCTAACCGCATCCTGTAGCGAGCTCCCTGCTACCACGGGCCCGTGATTGGCGAGTAATACCGCGTGGTGTTTCGAGGCCATTTCCCTGACCGCTTTACCCAGATCGACATCACCCGGTGGATAGTAAGGAATCAATGGCAACTGGCCGATGCGCATTACGTAGTAGGCGGTTAAGGGCGGCAATACATTTTGCGGGTCGATGTCACAAAGACAGCTGACCGCAACCGAATGCGTGGAATGCAGATGAACAATTGCACCGGCGCGTGACCTGGCCGCGTAGAACTGCGTATGCAAAAAGGCTTCCTTGGTTGGCGCGTCGCCGGAGACATGCCTGCCCTGCGCATCGAGCCGCGACAGCTGAGCCGGGTCCAGATCACCCAGCGAAGATCCTGTCGGGGTCATCAACCATCCATCGTCGATACGCGCGCTGATATTTCCGCTGGAGCCGAAGGTGAGTCCGCGTTCAAACATCGATTTTGCCAGGCGCACGATTTGTTCGCGTTGCTGGTTTTCATTCATGGCTGTGACTCTCCTGCAGCAGCGCGAAAGCGCGTTGAAAAAAATCCTCGCCACCGAAATTACCCGATTTTAGCGCGAGTGCCAGCGAAACATCACCGACCGATTGCGTCCAGGGCACCCCGGGAGCGATTTCCACACCAATACGCAGGGCCTTGATGCCTAGCGCAGATACCACCGCACCCGAGGTTTCGCCACCCGCTATCACCAGGCGCCCAAATCCTGCCGCGCACAGCTTACAGGCAATCTCGGCCAACGCCTGTTCGATTTGCGCACCCGGGTTTTTCAGGCCATGGCGCTCCTGTACCGCTTGCACTTCGTCCGGGTCCGCTGAACTGTAAATCAATACTGGTAACAATGCGTTCTGTTGCTGCGCCCAATCGCACAGGCGATTAACCAGACCGTCATCATTTGCGAGCGCGTCGAAATCGATCTTGCGATGCGGCCAGTGTGGCTTGACGAACTCAATCTGGGCCCGGGTAGCCGCCGAACAACTGCCGGCGAGCACGAGGCTGCGCCCGGAGGCACCCGGCATGCGTGCGCCATCGTTGCTATCGAGTAATCCCCGGTTGCGGTAATTTTTCGGCAACCCCCTCGCTACACCCGAGCCACCGGTAACCAGCAAATGATTCGCGACCGCGACTCCAATCGCATCCAGGTCGGCATCTTCGATCGCATCGACAACCGCGTAATGGCATCCATCATCTCTTACACGGGCAAAGGCCGCTTCGATTGCGGCCGGGCCACGACGCACCGTCTGCCAGTCCACCAACGCGCTGCGCTGCCGCGACTGCGCATCCATCAGGCGTAGCAGATTCGAATCACGCATCGGTGTTAGCGGGTGCTCACGCATCGAAGATTCGCTGAGCAGCTTGTCGGCGACATAGAGGTTGCCTTGATAAACACTACGCTGGTTAGCCGGAAATGCGGGACAGACGACAGCGAGATCCGTATCCAGTTCGGCCAGCAATGCATCGGCCACGGGCCCGATATTGCCGTTGGCGGTGGAATCGAAGGTCGAACAGTATTTGAAGAAAAATTGTTGCGTGCCCAGCGCCTGCAACCAGCGTAGCGCGGCGATCGAATCTTCCACCGCATTGCTCACCGGCGCGGTGCGCGACTTCAATGCCACGATGACAGCATCACTGTCATCTACTACGACCTCATCGCCGGGAACAGCGATCACCAGCAGCGTGCGTAAACCCTGGTTTACCAGCGTGCTGGCGAGGTCGGTAGCGCCGGTAAAATCATCG
>CAXBMV010000045.1:0-10647 GCA_963976575.1 uncultured Gammaproteobacteria bacterium
GAGCGGAGCGAAGTCAGCGTAACCGCGTACATCGATCGCATTTTGCGGGCAGGCCTTCACGCAGGAATAGCACTCCCAGCAAAAGTTGGGTTCTATGTTAACCGCACGACGATAAGTCTCATCGATGTGCATGATGTCGGACGGGCAGATATCGACACAATGTCCGCAACCGTCACAACGTGTCATATAAACGAAAGTTGGCATATAAATTCTCTCCGATTGTCAGGATGCAAAGATTTCCTTGAGGAAACCAGCGAACCCCTGTTAGTAGTTGCGCGGTAAGCTGCGTTTGATACCCAGGCCGAACTGTTTCGGTGCTTTGGACTCTGGCGGCAGGTTGTCCATCGAACCGTTCGCTTCGGCCACGTGCTTTTGCAATGCGGCAGCCGGTTTGAAAAACATGTGTGCGAATTTGGACCAGGGCACACCGCCGAACAGCACCGCACTGGCGACCAGGTACAGGCTGGCAAATACTACCGACCAGCTACTGCCGGCAGACTGTACAGCAGACCAGACCAGCGCCAGCGTCGAAACTGCCAGCAATGAAAGAATGAACAGGTCGGCGCGGATAACACGAAACGGCGAGTTGCCTTCGGCGGCTACATCGACGCGGATGAAAAACCAGAACCAGTAGCCACCGACGCAAACCATCAAGGCGCCGAGATGCCACAGTAGCGGCCATAATCCAGAGCTCGCGCCGGGGTCACCGAAAACCATTGCTACGGTTGCCACCAGGTGGGCAATCAGACCATACATGGTCAGCAGATGCGCGATACGACGCATTGGATTGCAGAATTCGGATGAAGTGAGCACTTCTGAAACCGCTGTTTTCACGGCTATAGACGCCACTTCGCCTCCGCTGACCTGCTTGCGGCCGTCGGCCTTGCTGGCACGCCAGCTTTCGACAAAATATTTCAGGCTCTTCTTGTGAATGACGTCATACAAGGTGCCAGCTACAACCAGGATGGCCATGACAACGACGAAGGTCTGCATGAATGCAGGCGATATCGACGCAGAAACTTCCGCAAAGGGATTTTGACTAAACATTCAGACAGTCCTCGTTATTGCTATTGTGTTTTATTTGTCGGCCTTGAAGTTTGGTGTAATAGCCAACTCGATTCAACGCGATAAAATTTATCTAGGTATAAACTTAATTTGTGGGTTCGTCAAAATTCTTTTTTAACGCTGATCACTGTTTCAGCATTTCGAGGCCTTGCTTCAGGGCATTCATTTTCTGTTGTATCGCGCCTTGTCAGGAAAGATCTTTCTCACCCCACCCTGGGGGTTTTCCTGGTCGCCATCGCGCCGGGGCATAAAGTGTATATGCGCATGGAACACCGACTGGCCAGCGCTTTTTCCCGCGTTGGTGCCAATATTGAACCCTGAAATACTGGTATCCTCTGCCCGCAGGCGTTCTCTTGCATCGTGCATTAGCCGGTTAGCGGCAGTGATTTCATCGGCATTCATGTCAAACCAGTTTTCGGCATGGCGCCGCGGAATAATCAGGCAATGCCCCTCGGTAACCGGGTAACTGTCACCCAGCGTCAGGCAGAGTTCGTTCTCGTCGAGCACAACAAACTTGTCTTCAGGCAGTTCGCAAAAAAGACATCCGGCCACGCATTCCGCGCTACCACCAGGTTCATCGGCTGTAATAGATTGGCTCATTGGTTATATCCACTGTTAAACATTCAATGCCTGAGGCAGGCTGCAGCTGCTCAAAACCACGGAGTAGCCGGAATTAAAGACCCCGCATACTAGCCAATCCGACAATGGCAAGTCAAAAGACATATTCAATGCCGGCAATTCGCCACGCCGGAACATCTCTACTTCGCTATAATCAGTCTCATTTTTAATGACCAAAACGAAACGGATTAAAGCGATGACACCAAAGCAATCACCATACCTCCAGGCCAGGGCACTGATCGACGCCGCCAATAGCGCAGATCCCAACCAGGTAAGCGCCGATGGCAAGGATTGGCCCAAGGAACTGCTTTATTCCGAGCGCATGTCCGAGATGCTGGAGCGTTTTCGGCCGGATGCCGACGAGGCGATGAAGCTGGCGATACGTGCGCAGCACATCGAGCGCTGGAAATCTCCGCGCAAGGACTACCCGATGGATAGAATCGGTTACCTGACATGGCGCAAGGATTTGTACAAGATCCAGGCCAACACTGCGGCGAAACTACTGATCGAGGCGGGTTACGATGAAAGCGAAGTTGATCGCGTCAGAAACGCGGTGGCGAAGAAAAATATCAAGGGCAATGCCGATACGCAGCTGCTCGAAGACGTCACCGATCTTTGCTTCATAGAGCATTACCTCCTCGATTTCGTCGCCAAACACCCGGATTACAGCGAGGAAAAATGGATCGATATCATCCAGAAAACCTGGCACAAGATGTCGGACGACGCCCACGGCTTCGCCCTCTCGGGCAAGTTAAAGCTACCCGAAACCCTGGTACCCCTGATTCAACAAGCGGTATCCGGCGCGCAGGATTGAATTGACCGGGTAGCATTCGCGAATGCGGGCTAGCGGCCGTTGTAGCGGTGCCGCAGCAGGGTGATCCCGGTAAGCGCGCCATCGACGAAGTCACCCGCGCTGATCAGCTCGCCGTGGCCCTGGTAGGCGCCGATGTTGGGCGTGTACAGGCAAGTCTCGCCGCTTTCGCATAAAGCGTTCTCGTTGCCGATGCCGTCGTTCATGATCTCGATCGCGTTGCGCAGCGCGGTGCGGATGAAGCCCGTATTAAAGAGGAAGGTGTTCGTATCGCCGCCGTCGGGCAGGGGCAACACGTTCAGCAGGGCGGGGTTGCCCGCATCGCCCTGGTCCAGCGAGGAAACACTCCAGTCCCAGATGCGTCCGTTCTCGAAAATGGGACCGGGCCTGCGCGCGAAGCGGGAATAATGGGGGACCCCAATCGAAATTCAACTCAGCGATTGCTAAACTGCTACTCTTTTTCAACGAGAGATAATCGGTACTAAAGAATCGACTATGAAACCTGAAAATAATGCTGCAAACTCCCCTGCGATGAAGGATGCAGTCTTTAAATGAACATTAATGGCCAGCATGCTTATCCTCACTCTTATTACGCTGCGACGCGTAACCGGGAGTTGAATTTCCCAGCACTTACCTCCGCAATCAAGGCTGATGTCTGCATAGTTGGCGGAGGGTTTTCCGGCCTGGCCACGGCCCTGTTCCTCAGGGAAAGTGGCCTCGATGTGGTGCTACTGGAATCCAGCTTGATCGGCTGGGGAGCCTCCGGGCGCAACGGCGGCCAGGTGGTTGCCGGCTATGGGGAAGATACCGAAGAGGTTGTTTCACGGGTTCACGGTTCTGCCGCAGGGCAGCGCGCTTTTGAGTTGGGCTTCACCACGATAGAGCTGCTAAAGACAGTCATCGAAAGTTACCAAATAGAATGCGACCTGACCTGGGGTTACGTTCTCGCGGCTATCACCGGACGCCAGGTCGACCAGCTAAAAGTAATCGTCAAAGACCTGAAACAACGCAAGCCGGAAATCCTCGGCGAACTGGTTGAGCACGGCGATGTGGGGCGCCTTGTCGGCAGTTCCGCATATCGTGCTGCTTTGTACATAAAAAATGAAGAGCACCTACCCCCTTTGAACCTGGCACTGGGTGAAGCGAAAGCCATTCGAGACCTTGGCGGCCAAATATTTGAGCAATCAACTGTAACAAACATCCAGTACAGCGCAAACGGCCAGGCAGTCACTGTAAAGACAGATGGTGGGCAGGTTAGAGCCGACAACCTTGTCCGGTGCGGCAATGCCTATCTTGAAAAACTGGAACCACGCCTGCAACAGACCATGATCCCCGGCTATAGCGCCATTATCGCAACCGAACCGCTATCCGCAGAAGTTAGAAACAGATTGATTCCGCATAATGCAGCAGTTGCCGATATGCGCTCGGTGCTGGATTACTATCGCTTTTCAGCAGACGGCCGCATGCTGTGGGGTGGCCTGGCCCACTGGAGCGGCGCGGATAGCGCGAACCCCGAACCCTTGTTACGCAAAAGCATGACAAAAATCTTTCCGGAACTGGAACAGGCCCGAATCGAGTACCAGTGGAGCGGTCGTATCGGTATCAGTGCCAATCTGAATCCTCAAATCGGTCGCCTGGCTCCCAATGTATATTACGCCCAGGCCTATTCCGGTCATGGCGTCGCGTCGACCCATTTGTCAGGTCGTATGATTGCAGACGCCATCACCGGACATTCCGACGATTTCGACATGTTTGCCAGCATTCGCCACAAAAAGGTTCCCAACATTGAGCTGATTCACAAATTGGGCAGAGCCTGGGGCATGAATTCGCGGCGTATTATCGAGTTGGCAAAATCCGGGACAAAAAACTATTGCTTCTAATATTTGCGAAGTCTTCTCTGACCCGGATTTACCCGTATCGGATATTGTTAAAAATTTCGTTCGCCGGCCTGGCCGTTTGAGCCGGCCGTTCCGGGAGTCATCAGATTGCCAGCGAGGTTCGGTACCTGGCCATCGGAAGTATTCAGGTCGAAGATGTTGTACGACCAGCCGCCCACCGCGGGCGAGGCGTCGCCCGCTCTGGCGCTTGGATGGTAACCGGTCGCACCCGTCCCGTTGCCGCTGCCGACATTGCCCCAGCGCCCGCCGCGGGCGCCGCCGTTGCTGCCGGCACCGTCACTGCCCGGCGCACCGCCGTCACCGTTGATCAACTGGTTATCGAAAATATCCGGGGCCATATTGGCACCGACCAGGATCGCGTAGGACGGTCCACCGCCACCAGCGCCGCCCTGTCCGCCCTGGCCACCATGACCGCCGCCACCACCGTCGCCGCCGGCCTCGCCGCCGCCATCCTGAGCACGGCCACTGCCACCATTGCCACCGTTGCCGCCTTCGCCGCCGTCACCGCCCGCGCCGCCGTTACCGCCGCTGTCACTACGAATAATATTGCCCTCTATCAGCGCATTCGGAATACCGGTTACGAGAATGCCGATGGATGCGCCGCCGCTGCCGCCGGCCTCGCCGCCCTGGCCGCCGACACCGCCGCCACCACCGCCACCACCGCCGCCGCCGACCGTGCTGAAACCGCCCTCGCCGCCGCCACCACCGCCGCCGCCACCACCGTGACCGCCACGGGATCCGTCGTTGGCCGAGTCGTTGACGAAGCGCCCGCCGCTGATATCGCCACGGCCATCACCACCGCGACCCGCCTGGCTGCCATTGAATCCGCCAAAGCCGCCGCCGCCGTCACCGCCCACGTTGCTGCTGCTGCCGCCGGAGCCGCCGGAGCCGCCCGCTGCGCCGGTCGGACTGGTAAAGGAATCGCCGTCCCGGAATCCCCTGCCGCCGTCGCCGCCATTGCCACCGAAATTGTTGCCACCGCGTCCACCGCCGCCGCCATCGATACTCGCGGAGGCGCTGCCTATCGGCTCCAGGCCACTGATACAGCTCGGTGCGTTGAGGGCACCCCAGGCGCAAAATCCGAAATGACCGCCGCTGCGACCACCTTGCGCGGTCGCCGTGCCACCGTTACCGCCCGGGTTACCATCGAGGCCATCCGCGCCGGCGACGCCGTCGCCGCCGAGACCGGCGCTGATGAAGTTTCTGCGCACGCGAATCGTATCGATATTGGCCAGGCGCAGGCCGTAGCTGCTGCCCGAGGCGCCATTCGTATCGCCAGCATTGATATCGTTATCTTCGATATGGAGGGTCGCGGTACCGCTATCCGCGCTGATAGCCGAGCTTTCCGGGGTCGACCACGACATTGGATTGAACGCGTTCACTGTGAAGCCGGAAATCCACGCATCCTCATCGACCGCGGCGAAATGAATCCCGCGAGCACGAATCTGCAACGAGGTCTTGCGGATATCGACATCGCGCACCCAGCCGGCATCGTAGCCACCGTACAGGCTCGTACCGGTCGGAATCGTCAGGCTGACGATGCCGGGCGAAGCGCCGCTCGCGGCGCCGTGCTCGGTATAGCTGGATCCGCCAAGTGATTTGACATAGATGTCGTACCCCGGCCCGGGCAGATTGGCCAGCGCATGCATGATCGTCGCGTAGGGCGCCACGCGGCTGCCGTCGCCGCTGCTGTTGTCGCCGTCGTCGCCATCGACGAAAACAGCCTCGGCCGGTTGTTCCATGACGTTGACCTGGACGCTGTCGGGTGGGCTGTCAGCCGTACCGTCGTTGACTACGAGATCGAAGACCAGCGTCGACACGTCGGCCGGGGCGGTGATCGTAGGCGCAACCCCGAAGAGGAAGCGCGTGCCACCGGTCACGTCCGGACCGCGCGTTTGCAGCCAGGTATAGGTCAGGCTGTCGCCGTCCGCATCCGAGCTGGCGCTGCCGTCGAGCGAAAACGCCGCGTTGCGCGCGACATCGAGTATTCCGCCAGCCGCAGCGACCGCGACGGTGTTGGTCCGGCCCGAACCGTTACCGGTACCGGCTTCGCCGCCTCCGCCTCCGCAGGCGGTCAGCACAAGCAGTGCGGCCAGTAACATCGTTCTCGAGGAGAGAATACCTGTGTTCATGATTGCTCCTTCACTTTTCTTGTAGTTGCGAAACGCAACCCTACACCCGGTTCTCCGGGCGGAGCAGTGACGATCGACACAGCGATTTACTTCGACCGCGCGCAGCCATTCGGTGATGGTGACCGTATCGCAAAACTCGCTGTTAGCGGCAAGCGGGTCGGCACCATTGACCGGAAACAAGGCCTGCACCGCCCCGGCTAGCAGTGGATTATTCGAATTACGATTAGAAGGATGAGGTAGAGTTTTATCTCTGGGAGGTTGCTAGTTGTCATTGTTGTTGTTAGGCTCGTCGCAACTGTTGGGGTGCCGAAAGGCTGAGAGACGAAAGTCGACCCATAGAACCTGCTCCGGATAATGCCGGCGAAGGAAACGGTCACTACCCCCCCCGTCTATCCCTGGTTCTATCTTAAATTTTTAGAATCGAGGAAAACTTTTGTCGGAAGCTGGCCCAAATCATACCCCACCGATCGCACTGACCATCGCCGGTTCAGATAGTGGCGGTGGTGCCGGCATTCAGGCAGACCTGAAAACCTTTAGCGCACTGGGTGTTTATGGTACCAGCGTCATCACCGCAGTCACTGCACAGAATACCTGCGCGGTCACCGCGGTACACGACATACCCAGCGAAATCGTCCTGGCGCAAATCAATGCGGTTAGCAGTGACCTGAATGTATCAGCAATAAAAATCGGCATGCTGGCTTCGGTTGAAATCATTGAAGCGGTAAGCCGGGGCCTGTCTTCCTGCCAGGCTCCGATTGTTCTGGACCCGGTAATGGTGGCGAAGTCCGGCGACAGGCTGTTGCGCGATTCCGCGATCGAAACCCTGAAAAACCACCTGCTGGGCATCGCCGACCTGGTAACGCCGAATATTCCCGAGGCCGCCACCCTGCTCGATTGCGATCCGGCAGAGGATGAAAGCGAAATGCGCAGACAAGGCGAAGCCTTGCTCGATTTCGGACCCGGGGCTGTTTTGATGAAGGGGGGGCATGCCAACGGCAGCGACTGTATTGATTTGCTGATTACACGGGATCGCCCCATGCTGCGTTTCGTCGCCAGCAGAATTGTGACCCACAATACACACGGTACCGGTTGCACCCTGTCATCGGCGATCGCTGCGATGTTAGCGCTGGGTAAGCCGTTAGAAGAAGCCGTAGGTCTAGCACACCACTATTTGCAACAGGCAATCCAGTGCGCTGACCAGCTGAAAATCGGAAACGGCCATGGGCCTGTCCACCACTTTCATCAGGCCTGGTAACACCATGAATGTTGCCATTATAGGTGCCGGAGTTATGGGACTAAGCTGTGCCTGCGAGCTGGTTGATCGAGGTGTTTCGGTTACTGTTTACGATCAATCCAGTCGACTCGGGCAATCGGCCTGCTCCTGGTTTGCCGGGGGCATGCTGGCCCCCTGGTGCGAGCAGGAACGCGCCGAGCCTGCAGTTCTCCAGATGGGGCTCCAGGCGATAGACTGGTGGCAAAAACATACACGCGGAGTTCACAAAAACGGCAGCCTGGTCATCTCTTTGCAACGCGACCGCCGAGATTTAAAGCACTTTGCCGAATTGACACAAAATCATCGATGGTTGGATCACGAGGAGATCGGTGAACTGGAACCTGACCTGAGCGGTCGTTTTGAAAAGGGTCTGTACTTTGCAGATGAAGCTCATCTCGATCCGCGCGACGCCTTGCTGCAACTTTCGGTTTATCTTGAAACCCGTGGAGGCGCCATTCGATTTGGGGAAAGCGTTCAGGCTGAAGACTTGCAGGCAGATCGGATTCTGGATTGTCGTGGACTTCTGGCACGCGATCGACTGCCACAAATGCGGGGTGTTAAAGGCGAGATGATCATACTCGAAAGCCGCGAAATACATTTCAGCCGCCCGATTAGACTGGTCCATCCGCGATATCCCATCTACATAGTCCCGCGGGAAGACAACCGATTTATGCTGGGTGCGACAATGATTGAGAATGACAAGCGCAGTCGAATAAGTACCCGCTCCATGCTTGAGTTACTCAGTGTTGTCTATGCGCTTCATCCAGCTTTTGGAGAGTCTGAAATCGTCGAAACCGGCGTCGACCTGAGGCCCGCGCTACCGAATAACCTGCCAGTTATGTTTACCGAGAAAAACATACTTGTGATCAATGGATTATTCCGCCATGGATTTTTACTCAGCCCGGCATTGGCCATGCAGGCCGCGCAAGCGGTACTCGACGAACAGAAATTTCTGCAGATGGGCCGATGCGCATAATCCTCAATGGCAAACCTCAACAAGTCAGCGAAAGCCGCCTGGATGCGGTCTTGCTGGAGT
This sequence comes from uncultured Gammaproteobacteria bacterium, assembly GCA_963976575.1. GTDB lineage: Bacteria > Pseudomonadota > Gammaproteobacteria. The sequence goes on from CAXBMV010000045.1 coordinate 8,834, forward strand.
GCGGTTACGATCAACCAGCCATCGCCACCGCGGTGAACCAGGCTATCGTGCATGCTGAAGACAGAGCCCAGACCAGCCTGCAGGAAGGCGATCAACTGGAAGTGCTCGCCCCCATAGGCGGAGGATAAGCATGGTCGATCTCTATGGTGTCACTTTATCCAATCCCCTGCTGCTTGGCACAGCGCAATACCCCTCCCCCGAGATTCTGGCCGATGCGATAAGACTGTCCGGCGTTGAAGTGGTCACGGTGGCCTTGCGTCGCGAAGCAGGTGGTAGCAATGCAGGCCAGGGGTTTTGGGACCTGGTGAAACAATTGAATGTTCGGGTCTTGCCGAATACCGCCGGCTGCTAGTCGGTAAAAGAGGCCGTGACCGCCGCGCATATGGCTAGAGAAATATTCGCCAGCAAATGGATCAAGCTGGAAGTCATCGGCAACCCGGATACCCTGCAACCCGATGTATTCAAGCTGGTGGAAGCGGCTCGCATACTTTGCGACGACGGTTTCGAGGTTTTCCCCTATACCACCGAGGACCTGGTGGTTGCCGACAAGCTGCTACAGGTGGGCTGTGAAGTACTAATGCCCTGGGGAGCACCCATAGGCTCGGGCCGGGGATTGAACAATCCCTACGGTCTGCGCAGTCTGCGCGCCCACTTCCCCGACACGCCGATCGTCATAGATGCTGGTATTGGACTGCCTTCGCACTCGGCCCACGCGATGGAACTGGGTTGCGATGCGGTTTTATTAAACACCGCCGTCGCCAGGGCCGGCGATCCGGTTGCCATGGCCTGCGCCTTCAGCGAGGCAGTGAAGGCGGGACGAACTGCTTTTCTGGCGCAACCCATCGGCATGACCGACATGGCCCAGGCCTCGACACCGATTATTGGCAAGGCATTTCTGACATGAAACTCGACCCCTTTTACCCGATATTCGACTCTAGCGACTGGATCGCGCGCATGTTGCCGCTTGGTATAAAACTGGTACAGCTTCGTATTAAAAACAGTACGAATCAAATGCTGCGCGAAGAAATAACAAGAGCTCGCGACCTCACTGCTGAAGCTGGCTGCCAACTTGTCGTGAATGACCACTGGCAACTCGCTATCGAACTCGGTTGTGACTATGTTCATCTGGGTCAGGAAGATCTGGATACGGCCGATATCGTGAGCCTGAAAAAGGCATCAATAAAAATCGGCATCAGCACTCACAGCAACGATGAACTCAATCGTGCTTTACAGCTATCACCCGATTATGTCGCACTCGGTCCCATCTATCCCACCATACTTAAAAAAATGGCCTGGCAGCCGCAGGGTCTGCAACGGCTTGCCGAATGGAAGAAACTTGCTGGCCATCTGCCATTGATTGGAATTGGTGGTTTAAATACCGACCGCGTCGCTGGCGCCTTTGAAGCCGGAGCTGATGTTGTTGCAGCAGTAACCGACATCACTCTTAACGCTGACCCGGAAGCCCGTGTCAGTGAATGGATGTCCATCACCTCAAGATATCGCTGATATCTCTTATATGAATTTTTAACTTAATCCTATGCCAATGAAAACCTTTCTATTCCTGACCTCAATGTTGCTTTGTACTACCTCAGTCGCTGCAGATAAAATGACACTTATCCTCGACTGGTTCATCAATCCCGATCACGGCCCGATCATAATCGCCCAGGAAAATGGTTACTTCGCCGAGCAAGGCCTTGAGGTTGAGATCATCGCCCCTGCCGACCCTTCAACACCTCCCAAGCTGGTTGCCGCGGGCCAGGCCGACCTCGCGGTTTCCTATCAACCTCAGCTGCACCTGCAGGTACACGAGGGGT
>CAXBMV010000046.1:0-10486 GCA_963976575.1 uncultured Gammaproteobacteria bacterium
GTTGGGAGGCGGGCCAGCAGCTTGCCAGTCGTGTGATGCTGGCGATGTTGGCAGCAGACAGGGAAAACTGGCAGGCCTGCCTGCAACCGTTGCTGCAGGCTTTTGGCGATATGCTGTCCACGCAGCAGCCCGATCAGGCTTTGCTCGCGGAAATGTTGATCCTGCCGGGTGAAAAATACATAGGCGAAATGGTCGATCTGGTCGATGTGCACAGAATCCGGGCAGTACGCGAGTCAGCCAGACTGGCGATTGCCGAGGCGCATGAAACCTTGCTGAATGACTGTTACAAGGCTTGCCAGGCGCCAGTGGAGTACCAGATCGATGCCGCTTCCATGGCACGGAGACGGCTGAAGAATTGTGCGCTTGCCTATTTGATGCTGCTGCGCAAGCCCTGCTATTTCGATAGCTGTCTGGCGCAGTATGATCGCGCCGACAATATGAGCGACCAGATGGCCTGCCTGCGCAGCGTTATCCATTATCAGCACGAGGTCCGAGATGCGATAGTGACGCGTTTTTATCAGCAGTGGCAGGATACCGGGCTGGTGGTGGACAAGTGGTTTAGCGCGCTCGCTTCGAGTTACCGTGAAGATTCGCTGGAAGCGATCAAACCATTATTCGAACACCCTGCATATAATCTGCACAACCCCAATCGTGCGCGCTCCTTACTGGGATCGTTGATTGCAAATTCGAGCGCATTTCATCGTAGCGATGGCGAGGGCTATGCCTTTGTCGCGCAGAGAATCGTCGCGCTGGACGCGATCAATCCCCAGGTAGCGGCAAGACTTGCGAATGCTTTCGTTCACTGGAGAAAGCTGCTGCCACCCCAGGCCGGCTTAATGAAGCAGCAAATCGAATTGATGCTCGGTAAAAGCGAGTTATCGGATGACTTAAGCGAACTACTCAGCACCAGCCTGGCCGACTGAAAGAGCCAGGCGCGTGCATGTCGATTACCTGATTCCCGGATTGTTCGAGCTACCTCTTGAGGAGCTGGATCGGGATCTTCTGTGCCAACGCCTGCCGCATATTAACCGCCTGTTAGGTCTCGCCTCGTTGCGTCCGAATCACGCCTATAGCATCGACGCAATGTGGCTGAACGCGCTTGGCCACCAGGCAAACGCCGAGGCAGGTCGACTGGCTCCGGGCCTGCCGATGGCGCATGCCTTTGCACCCGGCCAACCGGGCAGTCGCCAGATGCTCTTCCAGGCGATACATTTAAAACCGGACATGCACAGTGCCTTGATATTGCCGATCTAAAACAGATATATCTATTATAATCAATGATTTATCTAACTACTTTAAAGTGGATTGCGACATCAGGTTAATCGACGGCGAGACTTATCTGATAAACCTGCGAGGTTTTGACGTTCCGCTGCATTATCCACACCTGCTGTCGGTATTGGGAAAGAGCGCGAACCCCTATATTGAGCAATCGCGCGCAATCATGCCCTGGTACCAGCTGCTCAATGAAATGCAAATGTACCTGCATCAGCATCCACTGAATGCCGAGCGCGTCAATAACGGCCGTCTGGCAATCAACAGCCTGTGGTGCTGGGGGGCGGGTCCGTTACAGCAACCCACCAGGCGCCCGCATTGTTACTGCGATGATTTCCTGTTTCGAGGTTTTGCCAGCAGCCTCGGCCTGCAGGCGAGCAAACTATCTCAACTCGATCTCAAAACTGACGGAATTGATGTACTGGTAATGGATCTGCGTTTGCTGCAGGCGTTAAAAAGCATGCAACAGCAGCCATTGAGCGAGCTCCTGCTCGACATGGACGAGACCCTGTTTAAACCCCTGATGGCGCGACTGGACCGGGGTTTGAGCAGCTTCCGGCTATGCGCGGGATTCACCTCGGACCTGGCGTTAAACCGTTTTTCACGCTACCGCTTCTGGCGCAAAGCAAAAAGTATCAGAGAGTGGATGACGCAGCAGCATGACTACTAGGCAACTACGCTTTCGTCCGCAGGATAAGCGTCTGTTGCAAAGCGACAACCCAATGCATCCCAGCTTGCAAAAACTGCTCACAGGGCGCGCAATCGAATCACTGGCCGACGTACACTATAGCCTCGACCAGATGCTTGCTCCCGGCGTCATACGCAATATTGACGCCGCCAGCGATCTACTGGCGCAGCAGTTGCAAGGCGGCAAGAGCATTCTGGTATTCGGAGATTACGATGCCGACGGGGCTACCAGCACAGCGCTGTGTATGCGCGCATTGACGATGATGGGTGCGCAGTCGCCGGCTTTCCTGATGCCCGATCGCTTTTTAGATGGATATGGCCTGTCGGCCCCGATTGCGAGGCGCATCATCGATTTAGCGCCGGATTGCGTGATAACCGTCGACAATGGTATAGCCAGTCTCGATGGCATTGCTGCGCTGCGAGCACAGCAAATCGAAGTCATAGTCACGGATCATCATTTACCGGCAAGTAGCCTGCCTGACGCGAGTGTCATACTCAATCAGAATGCCTGGCCCGATGAAACGCAGGGGCGTAACCTCGCCGGAGTGGGCGTTGTCTTTTACCTGATGCTGGCACTGCGCAGTCGTCTGCGCGAGTCTGGCTGGTTCGACGAGACTCGCCCTGAGCCAAACCTGGCGGACTGTCTCGATCTGGTCGCTATAGGCACTATAGCCGATCTGGTACCGCTGGATTTCAATAATCGTCTACTGGTCAGCGAGGGGCTGAAACGCATCCGAGCCGGTCACTGCTCGGCAGGTATCGCAGCCTTGTGCGAAGTAGCCGGCAAACCACTGGAGTATCTGTGCAGTAGCGATATCGGATTTGCCATTGCGCCACGCATCAACGCTGCCGGCAGGCTTGAAGATATCAGTATCGGTGTGCGCTGCCTGCTCGCCGACAGGCAACATCAGGCCCATTTACTGGCGCAGCAACTCGAGCAGATTAATAGCGAGCGCAAACAAATCCAGCAACAGATGTCGGCGGAAGCGAGCGCGATTATGGCGACCCTGGACGGGGCCGAGATCGACGCCAGCCATGCCATCGTGCTGTTTCATCCAGACTGGCACGAGGGGTTGGTTGGCATCATCGCGGCGCGAATTCGTGAAAGCTATCATCGCCCCAGCATTGTTTTTGCTGCTGGTGAAACGGGTATTTTGAAGGGATCGGGGCGTTCCATAGACGGCATACACCTGCGCGACACACTCGACTGGGTGGATAAGAATTACCCCGGTTTGATCGATAAATTCGGTGGTCATGCAATGGCTGCCGGACTTAGTCTCGCGGCAGACAGACTGGCAGAATTCGAGATGGCCTTCAAGCTTGCAGTCAGCACAATTGCCGGGGGAGAGAGTTTCGACGAAGTCATCGAATGCGACGGTGAACTCGAAGACGATTGCCACAATCTTGAATTTGCGCTTCAACTACAGGCACTGTCTCCCTGGGGGCAGCATTTCCCGGTACCGAGTTTTGTCGGTGAGTTCGAAGTTGTAGAGCAGCGCGTACTTGCAGGCAAACATTTGAAGCTGCAATTAACCCGAGCCGGCAAGGGTTTTGCAGACGTCGAGGCGATTGCGTTTTTTCAACCCGAGCCGCTGCTGCAACAACAGTTCGAAAAGCTGCGCATTCATTACCAGCTGGACGTTAATCGTTTTCGCGGTCAGCAGACGCTGCAACTACTGGTTCAACACATACTCGACGAAGACGCAAACAGCGTCGTTGAATAGAGAGCCTGTATGGTAAATTCGCAATAGTCACTGCCTTCGTTGTCTATCTGGCCTATAATCACCGAAACTGGCAACAAAATGTAGAAATGCCGGAGAAATCCAAAGTCTTTTCCCCCCGCCTTAGAGTCATCACTCTGTCCCTGTGTTCAGGGCTTACGTTGATGCTGGCCGCTGCTATAGTGCAAAGCATCAGTTTTGGCTTCAATAAGCTGACCTGGCTTAGCCTGAGTGCACCATTTGCGGCTGGCCTGGGCCTGAGCTATTTCGTATACCGACTAGTGAATCGCAACCTGGAAAGGTTGCGCAGCGAGCTGGAAGACAGTTACAACAAACAAGGGCGCGAGTTACGCCGTAGCGAAGATCGCTTTCGTCAGTATGCAGAGACCGCGCAAAACTGGTTCTGGGAAACTGACCTGGATGACCGCATCTCCTACCTCTCCTCGCACTACTATAGCGCCACCGGTGCTAGCCCCGAGAATATTCTCGGCAAAAAGCGCGGAGAATACCGAGTCGTTTCCGACGACGCCGGGGAAGAGTTGCGCTGGCAGCTATTCGAGCAAAAGCTGCAGCAACGCCTGCCATTCGAAAACTTCGAATACAGCGGCAAGATGCAAGATGGAAATATCCACAATTTTCGTAGCAGCGGTAAGCCTTACTACGACGAAAACGACGACTTCATCGGATACCGTGGTACGGCCATGGATGTTACCGACGAGTTCGCCGATAAGCGTCGCCTGCTTCAAACCCAGGAGACTATCTATACGGCGACCGCGATGCTCGGTGATGGCTTCATTTTATTCGATGCCGAAGATCGCCTGGTCATGTGTAATCAGCGCTGCAAGGAGCTTTACTATGCCATTGCCGAAGATTTCCAGCCCGGCACTGAATTTAGCAAGCTGTTGCAGGCCGAAGCCGACGAGCAGATGCGATTTGCCAATGCCGCGCAAAAAAGGGCCTGGATTGATTTACGTCTAGAACAGCACCGCAACCCGGGTGAGCCACTAGATCAAAAACTAAGTAACGGGGAATGGGTGCGGATTGTGGAGCAACGCCTCCCCGAGGGTGGCACGGTCGGATTACGCGTTGACATCACGCAAAGCAAGCGTATCGAGGAAGAACTGGAGCGGGCGCAAAGACTGACCAATGTCGGCAGTTACCGGATGAACTATGTTACCGGTAAAATGTATTCCTACTCGGCCCAGATGAGCAGAATTTACGGGTTAGAGCCAACTGCTATTGCGGATATGTCAAGCCACTACATGGCGGAGTTCGTACACCCCGAAGATCGCGAACGCGTTTTCGCAACCTACGACTCTGCCCGCCTGAGCAAAGGCTTTAAAACCGGTGAAACGCTGTTTGAAATCGAGTATCGCCTGGTTCGCACCGACGGTGAGGTTCGGCAGATTATCGAGCAAGTCGAAGTTGTTGACGTCATAGATGGCAAGGTAACCGAGATTATTGGCAGCTTGCAGGATATCACTGAGTTCAAGCTTCAGGAGCTTGCCATAGCACAAAGTGAAAAGGAACTGGGTAACGCGCAGCGTATCGCCCATCTGGGTAGCTGGCGTTTTGACTGCGAAAGCAATCGCCTGTTGTTCTGTTCTGCCGAGGTCGCCAATATTTTTGGTCTCAGCCTCGAGGACATCAATGGTCGCTTGCAGCAGAACCTGATGAGCTGTGTACACGAGGAGGATCGGGAGTTGATTTCACGGACCTTTGCACAAGCCATTGAGGATCGCTCCAGCTACGACTGCGAATATCGCATTACCAGACCGAATGGGGAAATTCGCTATATCCGGGAAATCGGCGAGCCAAGTCTTATCCGCGAAAACAAGGTGTATGAGTACAGTGGTTCGGTGCAGGATATTACAGAAAGCAGGAATGTGAACGCAGAAATGAATATGGCGCAGAGTATTGCCCGGGTAGGCAGCTTTCGCTGGAACCTCGAGAAACGAGAAATGCTTTCCTGTAGTTCGGAGTTTGCACGCATATTTGGCGTGCCGCTCGAGGAAATTTGGACGACGGACGAGGCCTTTGTCGATGACTTCGTGCACCCAGATGATCGCGACAGGGTCAACCAGATATTAATCGATCCGGAGATGGTAGATGATTATGTGTTTGACTATCGAATTATTCGGCCCGACGGGGAAATCCGTTATCTTGTTGAACGCGGTATTTCGCTGTCTATCCGAGACGCCCGGGTAGTCGAACAACTGTGTACGGTCCAGGATGTCACCGAGAGCAAGTTGCAGGAAATCAACCGCGTGGAAGCGGCGGCCGACCTGGCCAGAGCCCAGCATATAGCCGGTCTGGGGAGTTGGCGCTGGGACGTGATCAATGATCGATTTATCTCCTGCACCGAGGAATGCGCGCGCATCCATGGCGTCTCCATGGATGTGATCGAAGACCTTATGAATAATCGTTATGCATCGGTACTGCATCCTGACGACAGGCAAAGGGTCATGGAGGCCTACGCCTGGCACGACAAGGAAAGAACGCGAATTGAGATCGAATACCGCGTGGTACACCCGGACGGCGAGCTACGTCATGTTGCCGTAATAGGTGAACCGATGAATGATTCCAGGGGCAAAATCAATCATGCCCATGTCACCATCCAGGACATCACCGACCGGAAAATTGAAGAATCTGCGCGCCAGGAAAAAGAGGAAGAACTCGAAAATACGCAGCGTATCGCTCGTATCGGTAGCTGGCGTCGGGATATCAATAAAAACAGGCTGCTCTCCTGTTCCGAGGAATATACCCGGATATTTGGTATTCCTCTGGATAACGAACAGAATCAACGCCTGGATTTAGTAAATGAAATGATCGAAAGCGAGGATCGCGAAAGGGTTAAGCGGGAACTGGCGGATTTTTACCGGCATGAGCGGGCGTATGAAATTGAGTACCGCATCCACCGGCCCGACGGCGAGCTACGCCATATAGTCGAACAGGGAGAGCCGGTCAAGAATAACGGCTCTGTAGTCAGGGAATACCGCGGTTCGATACAGGATGTAACCGAGGCGAGAATTGTCAAAGCCGAGCTCGAGCAGGCGCAGAATATCGCGCATATCGGCAGCTTTCGCTGGGACCTGGTGGAAAACCGGTTGGTATCCTGTTCACCGGAATTTATTCGTATTTTTGGCTTCCCCGCCGAAACCGTGCTTGCTTGGCGAGCCGGCGATATCACCGCGCAGGCGGTACACCCGGATGATCGCGAAAGTTTGAATCGACAAATCAAGATTACCGATGCCACCGATGGGCCTTTCGAACTGCAGTACCGCATTATCCGTCCCGATGGCGAGACGCGCTACATACGCGAACGCGGTGATACCTACAGCCGACGCGATGGCAAGGTGCTGGAACAACTGGGTATTGTCCAGGATATTACCGAGAGAAAATTGCTGGATATGGAGCGGCTGGAGCGGGAAAGAGAACTAAAGTCTGCCCAGCGCATTGGCCGCACCGGCAGCTGGCGCTGGAATAGCCTGACCGATCGTATGATTTCCTGTTCCCCCGAATATGCCCGAATCTATGGTGTCGGCCTCGACGAAATCTTTGAGCTCATGATCGATCGTTATCAGAAGGTATTACATCCAGGCGATCGTGATCGTGTCCGCCAGACTTTTGACATAATAAATAGCGGTGATCAGCCATACGAAATCGAATACCGTATCATCCGCGCCGATGGTGAAACGCGTTTTATCGTCGAAAATGGCGAACCCGACCGGGTCGAAAACGGGGTTGTGCTGGAACACCATGGCACGCTGCAGGATGTTACTGAATCGAGGCGGATCGAAATCGAACTGGCCGAGGCACAGCGCATCGCCCAGATCGGCAGCTTTCGCTGGAATGTTGAACGCGGGGAATTGATTTCCTGCACCGACGAATATGCACGCATTTTTGGTGTTCGAAAAAATGATGTAGCGAAAACAATATCCGACATACTCAAGACATTTGTTCACCCCGATGATCACCAGCGCGTAGAACGCGAATGGCGCAAATCCACCCAGGTGGAAGGTATTTACAGCCTCGAATACCGCATCATCCGCCGCAACGGTGAGCTGCGCTACCTGGCCGAGCGCGGCCGCGCCTCGCAAATACGCGAGGGCAGGGTAATCGAGCAGCTAAGTACCGTCCAGGACATCACCGAACGCAAACTCATCGAGAGTAGTCGTATGCAAACCGAGCAAATGCTGGAAGCTGCGATCGAAAATGTTCCGGGTGGATTCCTGATGATCAGCCATGACGGTTATATCGAACGATTCAATCGCAAATTTTTCGACCTGTACCCGGACCAGCAGTTTTATATTAACGAGGGTGTGCCCTTCGAGCGATTTCTCAAGTATGGCGTCGAAAGGGAAGTCTACCAGGATGCCATCGCCAACCCGGCTGTCTGGCTGGAGCAAAGATATGCGGATTTTTATAGCGATCACGTCGAGTTCCTCGAGCGCATGAGCGATGGGCGCTGGATACAGGTGGCACAGCGCGGTCTGGCCAATGGCAGCCGGGTCGGCATTTATATCGATGTAAGCGAACTGCAACTGGCCCGCGAAGCGGCCGAGCGGGCGAACGAGGCAAAGTCCGATTTTCTCGCTTCGATGAGTCACGAGCTGCGCACGCCGATGCATGGCATACTCAGCTTCGCCGAGCTGGGCCTGAAGCGTATGGACAGCCTCAGCCAGGAAAAATTAAAACTTTATCTGGAGAATATCCAGCAGAGCGGTTTACGCCTGCTTTACCTGTTGAATGATTTGCTCGACCTGTCCAAGCTGGAGGCGGGTAAGATGCAGCTCGATCTGAGCTCTACAGACCTGAAACCTTTACTCGAATCCTGTATTGCCGACCAGCAGTTGCAGTTTCAGGCCAGGCAGTTGAAGTGCGTTCTAACTACCGAGCTGGACGTCGCGATTTGTTCCTGTGATCGTAAACGTATTTACCAGGTTGCGCTCAACATCATTTCGAATGCGATTAAATTCAGCCCGGAGAGCGGTGAAATCGATGTCAGGCTGGAGGCTGATAAGCAAAGTTATCGTTTGCGCGTGGCCGATCAGGGAATGGGTATCCCTGCAAATGAGCTGGAGCAGATTTTTGACAAGTTTTACCAGAGCAAAGGCAATCGTTCGCAATCCGGGGGTACCGGATTGGGCCTGGCGATCTGTCGAGAAATCGTGGAATTACACGGTGGACGTATCTGGGCGGAAAGTGACTCGGTAAAAGGCAGCAGCATACACGTCGAACTACCGCTGCGCCGGGCTATCGATACCACAGTTGCGGAGCTGGCTACTTAGCTTTCACCTGCTCGAGCGCTTCCAGAGCTTCTTCGTCGAGTTTTGGCACAACCAGCAGATCATCCTTACTATCGCTGAGTTTCTTGATGGTCTTATTGGCCTGCTTGCACAGCTTATGCAATTCGCGCAATTGATCTACCAGCGAAGCGCTGTTCTCCAGCGTGGTTTTTTGCGTTTCGATTTTCGCTTCAAGTTTGGTCTTTTCTTTGCGCAGCGACTGAATTTTAGACTCTCCCTGGGCGCGTAGCTTGGCTTCGTCCATTTTCTGCTTTTTCAGCGTTTTCAGCTTTTTGACTACGTTTTCCGGTGTATCGGCAAGTGACTTGGAAATTGCTTTTAGCTTGTTTTGCTTGTCGGCAACCTCGGCCCTGGCTTTTTTCAGCGCTTCGGCATTGTCGGACTTTCCGGCGGTGAGCTGGTGTTCGGCAGATTCTCTGGCTTGTTCGGCAATGTCGACCCTGGCGACGGCTTCATCACGGGCCTGTGTGGCCAGTTTGAGCTGTTGCTTCATTTCGGCGACCTGCTGTTCAGCCGTTTCACGGGTTTCGATTATGCTGGCATCCGCTTCCCTGGCGCGCTTGATAGCAGCGTCCAGCGCGGATTTGAGTTCGGCGGTACTACATTCAGAATCCAGGCCGAGCGCGTCGGTGGCTGCGCCCATCAGGATTTGTTTACTGATTGCCCGGTCTTTCCAGACCTGTAATTGGATGTCTACATCTTGGGTCACTAGGGTACCTCGTGGTGAAAAAATTAGGCGGCACATTCTAGCCCAAGCCAGCGCCGAAAAATAGTGCAAGCTGGGTGATTTTTCCAGCAATATTCGGGTAGAATGCCCGTTTTTCCCATTCGCGGTAAATTCCTTGGAAACTAATCAGCTAGTTCAGCGTATCGACGACCTCAATTCACGAGTCGAAATGTTACGGGGGTATCTTTGACTACGACCAGAAAAAGGAAAAACTGGAGGAAGTTTTGCTCGAACTGGAAAACCCCGATATCTGGAGTAATCCCGAGCATGCCCAGCAACTAGGCAAGGATAAGGCCAGGCTGGAAGCAGTTGTCGCAGGCCTTGATGAAAGCCAGCAAAGCCTCAGCGATGCCGCTGAACTGCTGGAGATGGCCATTGCCGAGGAGGACGAGGCTACCGTTGACGAGGTTGACGTCGATCTTGAGAAAATCGAGATCACGGTGGCAGCGCTCGAGTTTCGCCGCATGTTCTCTGGTGAAATGGATGAAAACAATGCCTATCTCGAAATTCAGTCCGGCGCCGGCGGTACCGAGGCACAGGACTGGGCCAATATGCTGCTGCGCATGTACCTGCGGTGGGGCGAGGCCAGGGGATTCAAAACCGAACTAATCGAAGTCTCCGATGGTGATGTAGCTGGTATCAAAAGCGCCACTGTGCGTTTCGAAGGTGATTACGCCTATGGCTGGCTGCGCACCGAGACCGGTGTCCACCGCCTGGTGCGTAAATCACCTTTCGACTCCGGTAGTCGGCGGCATACTTCCTTTGCCTCG
>CAXBMV010000047.1:0-10440 GCA_963976575.1 uncultured Gammaproteobacteria bacterium
CACCTACCAATGTTTATAAATACCCCAGCACTCGTTTCGTTGCGGAGTTTCTCGGCGAAGTGAATTTATTTGATGTACGGATACAGGATTTTGTCAGCAATAAAGCAATGGTGACTTATCAGGATGGAAGCGTTGGAAGCGCCCATGTTTCTTCCGCATTGGCTGCTAATGTTATCCCGGGAAAAAACGGTTCCGTCTGTGTTCGACCGGAGAGGCTGCAGATACTGGCTAGCAATGAAAATGCCGACAATGAGTTCACCGCTATCGTCAAAGAAAGTATCTATCTGGGTGCAACGACTCGGATGACGGCGTCGGCAATGGGTAGAGATATTATTGTCACAAGTTCGGATAATGAAAATTTTTCTGTCTCAGAATCGGGTAGCGAAATTCGAATTGGATGGAACAGCGACGATGGGCAGCTTTTGTTTGATTAGGCGAAGGGGTTGTAGGGATTCCCTGAGAGCGGAGTCAGTAACTTTAAAGGTGAACATCCAATGATGACGGGGTCGTCAACCTTATCGCTGATAGACGATAAAGGCTGCAAACGCATAGCAAGCTGTCGACCAGTATTCTCTGGTGTTGAACGCGTAGACCAGGTTACTTCTGGTGTTGAGAGGAGGCTTTATCATGCCGGGCCACCCATAGTTGATACCTTAAAGATAGCGGCCCCGCTGATGAATTCGCTCTGCCTGGGCGCGATCTACGAAGCCTGGGCCAATGACTACGACAGCGCGGCTGCATTGATTTTAAGTGGTGATGTCGAAATACTTGCCGCGCAGGACCATGACATGGTCATACCGCTGGCTGGCGTGCTGTCACCTTCCATGGCTATTTTAAAAATTAGTGACGCTAATAACCTGGAGCAGGTGTTTTTTGCCGCCATCAACGAGGGTAATGAACTGGCGACGCGATTAGGGAAATTTGATCTGAATTTTATAGAGCATCTGAAATGGTTGAACGGAAGTTTTGCGCGCTGGCTCGGAACTACTGCTGAAACGCCCATTGATCTTTTACCAATCATCAAAGAGTCCCTGTTACTGGGGGATGACTGTCACGCGCGTACCCTGAATGGTTCAAAGTTAATCCACGAGGCATTGTTTTTGAATCATGGTTGTGATGTCAAAACGAAGGAATTTCTCAATGAATCCGGTGCCTTTGCACTGAACTTCTGGATGGGTGCAGCGGGGTTGTGCCTCGCCCAGGCGAGCGGGCTCGAAGGTTGCTCTATTGTCACCAAAGTGGGTAGCAATGGCCACGAGTTCGGCATTCAAATTGCAGGTAATCCCGGCAAATGGATAGTCGAGAAGGCGCCGGTGCCGGTAGGGCAAATTCTACCGGGGTTTTCTGGTAAGCAGGCGCTCCCCGCAATTGGCGACAGTACCGTCGTCGATTTCCTCGGATTGGGTGGCCAATGCTTGAGCTATGCGGTGGCTACGCTGGAGGCGCTGAAATCGCTGTTGCCGGTGGATACACTCGAACGCACTACCGGGGTATTGGGCTCGCACTTTGACGCCATTGGTTTGAAGAATGCCGCAACTTCCGCAAGACAATGTTGTGCCTCGCGAAAAGGACCGATTGTGTTAATCGGCATGATCGACAAGTCTGGTGAGTCGGGACGCATCGGTGGTGGCTTCATCGATGTACCTCACTCGATATTCTGCCAAAGCCTGAAGCACCTGGATTGAGCTTGCTATGAATGATTCGAATGAGCTAACACTACGTGAGCAAGTTTCCTGTTTGCGGGAAGGCAGCCTGACGCCAAAAGACATCCTCGATCACGCTTTGTCGCAAATTGAGAAAACGGAATCGAAAATCGACGCCTGGCAGTTTATTGCCGATAAGAACGATCTTGAAAAGCAGTGGAGTGAATACAAGTTGAGCAGTCCAGCCCTGACTGCTCCGGGTATTCCCATAGGCATTAAAGACACGATTGATGTGGCGGGTATGCCGGCTGAAAGAGGCTCAACGATTTATTCCGGGAGGGTCCCGTCTGAGAGTGCGACCTGTGTCCAGCAGCTAAGCAGATGTGGATTGATCCCGATCGGCAAAACCGTTACCACGGAGCTGGCCTACTTCGAACCCGGCAAAACAAAAAACCCGCATAATCCGCAGCACACTCCCGGTGGGTCTTCCAGTGGCTCGGCCGCGGCCGTGGCGACCAGAATGGTGCCGGTAGCGCTGGGGTCACAAACGGCTGCATCGGTGATTCGACCTGCCGCATTCTGCGGAGTTGTTGGATACGTGGCCAGCAGAGGCCTGTTCTCCATGAGAGGTGTGCTACCGCTGGCATTAAGTTTTGATGCGCTCGGCATTATTGCTAAAACAGTTGATGATATTTTCCATGTATCGAATATCCTGCAATCCCGGAATTTATCCGGCAGCATAGCCGCGATCAAACCGAAGACAGTGCTTGCCATCGACGGTGATGATTACGGCAGTGTGGAGGATGAAATGAGGTACGCCTTCGATAAAGCGCTCGACTCTTTTGCCGACGCAGGCATCGTCGTTAAACGTGAGTCTATACAAGGCAGCAGTGCCTGGCCACAGTTGCACAAAGACATTATGGCCTATGAAGCCGCGATGAATTTTTCTCATGAATTTGATACCAGTCAACAGCAACTGGGCGACGCCTTCCAGTCGCTTGTCGTAGCCGGTCGAGCGATTTCAATGCGCAATCGATTCGATTTGGCACTTGTCCATAGCAAGGCAGTAAAACAATTTGACGCACTGTTCGATCACTGCGACGCGATAGTTACGCCAGCGGCTACCGGAGCCGCACCCCATGGTTTAACTACAACAGGCGATCCCGCGATGAGCCGCCCCTGGCAGTTGGTCGGTAGTAGCCAATGCAGCCTGCCTTTTGCACAAAGCCGCAATGGCATGCCATTGGGCATTCAGATCATAGGCGGTCGATATGGTGATAATTCATTGCTATCTATAGCCAAATGGATTCAGGAAGCGTTTTCCTGGCAATCGCCAATGCCTGGATTCTTGAAAGCCAAAGACTGAAGAAAACTTAATCCAGCTAGCCCGACTCGATATTCATTCTATTCTGAAAACAAAGTGGTTAATTCCTCCAGTATCGATTTAAGTACCGGGCGGCTCCGGTTCTGCTCCTGACAGGTAACCAGCACTCTTTGTTCGATCATATTATCGGAAATTGGAATGCTGCAGATTGGCAGGCCATCGTAAGACAGTTTGGTCTTCGGAAGTGTATGAGCAAGTGCAATGCCGAAATCATTCGCCACCAATGATCGTTGTAATTCGAAGCTTTTAACGCTCCATACGATTTCAGGTTCTGCCTGCCGCGCCTTCAATAAGCCAAGCACATACTGCGCGCTCAGGGGTTGATCCAGTAGGATGAGTTTCTGCCGGTGTAGTCGGGCAAGTTTGATTGTTTTCAGCTGCGCAAATTTGTGCTGGCTGGAGCAAATAACATGGGGCTGCATGGCGTAGAGTGCTTGCTTGTAAGTGTTTTTCTCCAGTCCAAGGTCATAGGTGATGGCTAAATCAGACCCACCTTGCCTGAGGCTGGCCGCGGTGCCTTCGAGATCAGTCTCGGTCAGCCTTATCGACACGGCGGGCAAGCGTTCCTCCAGTCGGCGCAGCAACCGCGGTAAAACATAGGGTGCTATCGCAGCGTAACAACTAATGCCCACTTCCCCGGAAATTTCCGCATCCGGCGTAGCCAGCATGGCGACTGTCTGTGCATGGTCAAACAGGAGGCGCGCCTCGGACATGACTTTGATGCCAAAGGGCGTAAGAGAGACACCTTTCGCGGGCAGCCTGACGAACAACTTCAATGCATAGTGTTGTTCGAGGGCGGCGATGGCTGCCGAAATAGCCGGCTGGGAAACGTGCAGTTTACGCGCGGCGGCGGACACATTGCCTGCGTCTGCCGCGGCCATCGCATAGGCCATCTGTTTCAAGGTTAGTGATTTGAATTTCTGATACTGGATATCCATTAATATTATTTTCTCTAATATACAATCATTGGTAAAGTCCTTATTTCAGAGTGAATGAATCAGGAGCACAGAATGAAATGCCTGCTCGATGAAGCCACAGTGTGGCAGTTTCAAAATGATGGGGTTACTGTTCTTCGCGGTTTCTTCTCGGAATGGGTCGAAGTCCTTCGTGACGGTATCGCCGCCAACATTGCCGAACCCAATGCCACCGCGAGAATTTATCGAGGCGATGATGGCGGCGGGCGATTTTTTGTCGACTACTGCAGCTGGCAGCGAATCCCCGAATACCGTGATTTTATCTTTCATTCAGACGCTGCAGCAATCGGTTCGGAATTGATGGATAGCGAAACAGTCCAGCTTTTCCACGAACACGTGCTGGTGAAGGAGGCCCAATCAGGTATCCCTACACCCTGGCATCACGATACGCCTTATTACTGTGTCGACGGGCCAAAAACAGTGAGTCTTTGGATTCCTCTGGACGATGTACCGCGGGAGAGAACTCTGGAGTTTGTTGCGCGCTCGCACCTGTGGGGTAAAAACTACCGCCCGCAACGTTTCAACGGTCAGCCACTGAATGAAAATGATGGCCTCGAAGAAATCCCCGACATCGATGCCGACAGGGATGCTTTTGATATTGTCGGCTGGGATCTGGCACCCGGAGATGCGGTCGCATTCGACTACCGCACCATTCATGGCGCACCAGCCAATCATAGCCCCAGCGCGCAGAGGCGGGCGTTTTCGCTAAGGCTGGTGGGTGACGACGTGCGTTTCGTGCACCGACCAGGCCGTATTACCTCGCCCCCCTTCGATGAGGTTAAATTGAAGCATGGCGATGCGCTAACCGGTGAAGCGTTTCCGACCCTGTATCAGCGAAATCAGAAGTGAAGGAGAAGGGATTGGGTTAAATTGATACGTCCCCTTTTCCACCTTATAAATCGGTGGCTAAATGCTTGAACTTTTCATAGGCCTCTGTTCCCAATGGATCACCCATATCGGCGGCTATTTTTGCATTCCTTGCCGCTTCATTATATTTACCCATCTGAAAATAAGCCCCACCCCGTTCAACATAGGCGGAGCTGTGGTTTGGCCTAATTTCGATATACTTATTCCAGTAGAGAACTATCTCGTCATAATTTCCTACTCTCGCCAGTACCCAGTCTAAAAGGGCATAGGATGCATAATTGGTGGGATCAATTGATATCGATTTTTTTAGATCGTTAGTAGCCAGATGTATTTGGTTGATGTTTGACAGTATTCTTGCTCGCCAATAATAAACCTCATCGTTTTCCGGACTCAATTGCGCGGCGTAGTTCAACAACTTGAGTGCCTCGGCGTATTTTTGTTCCTTGTTATATTCGTATCCCTCGTAAATCAATTTTTCTGTCAACCAGTCGCGCTCCTTGGTCACAGTTGCATCGTAGGGGTCGAGTTGGTAGGCACGTATAAGGTCGATTGCTGCCTTTTCAAACTCACCCAATTCAGAGTACACGGAAGAACGCCAGTAAAAATTCTGCGAACTTTCCGGATAAAGACTAATGGCCTTGTTAAGATCTTCCAAAGCTTCAGTATTCTTATCCATCCTGTAACGATTTGCCCCGCGGTGTTGATAGACTATATAGTTTTCTCCAAATTTCAGTGCCTCGGAATAGTATTTCTCTGCTTCGGATTGAGCTTCTCTGTCTTCGCTTATGCGTGCAATTTCGTCATAAACCAGCCCGGCCAGCCAGTTTAGCCTGGGGTTTTCGGGCAAGTAGATGAGGGATTCTTCAACAAATGCACCCATCTCTTCAATCGATCCTCCCCATCTTGGCCTTAGGAAGCTCAGGTGGACTTTTCTGATTTCGTAATCTGCAGGATCAACTTTTAACGCTTCAGCAAGCGCATTAGTCGCTGCTGTCTTTTGACCGAGAACATGGGCGATAGAAATGTAAATGCTGTAAATGCCCAGGGGTTTGTCATCGATTGCTATTGCTGAATTTATGTCTGCCAGTGATAGTAATAGCAGGGATTGGAACTTCTCCATTTGTTCTTCCTTTGTCTCGCTGGCCCATTCATTACCCCTGGCCTGCCATGCCCTTTTGTAATAGTAATTTGCCCTGGCCAGGTAAGGTTGGTAGTGCCCGGGGGTCGCCTCGATCCATTCACTTAATAGTGCTTCGAAACTATCGTCGTTTAGCTGAAAAGAAAAATCGGCAATGAAAAGCTGATGCCTGGCAGGCGAATCAGGTTTTGATTGTTGCTGTAGCGATTGCAAAATATCATTGAGTTCTGCAAATTTCTTTTCTCTCAAGAGATGTCTTAGCGTTAGTTTAAAGCTTGTCTTGTATTGCGGGAGCTCCGGTACAGCGATTAGACTCATGTCTATTTCCGCTGGCGCAACTTTGTGCCGACCCTGGCCGAATGGAATTTTTGATAAGTGACCAGGATCTACAGCATCCAATACAACACCGATTAACCCAGGTCCTCCAGTAAATTTATGAAGCGCCGTAATTCCAAATAAAACCAGGGCAACTCCTGCAAACACGTAGGTAAACTTGGACATAGCTTCAATTCCCTCTATCTCTGACCATAATGCCTGTCGTCGTTTATAGTACATTTATGGTTCTACTTGAAGGTTTGGCTGCTGAAAACCTTACTTTGTAAGTCTGGATTGGTGGTCTGATATTTAAACCGTGCATGGCCATGCAGGCATTTGTACTGCAGCTGTATAGCCGGTTGCATAGTCAAGCAAGCAAATGAAGTTGCCTCTCATCAGGTCGTCACTACCTGGATTTTATTGTCATTGCAAAGGGCAAGCCTGTACTCTAAATAATTCCGCTAGTCTGGCGTATTGATCGCATGGTTTACTTGCTTTAAGGAATTGGCCGCTTGAAATTCAATCTCAAACAACTCGAAGCCTTTGTCTGGGTTGCCGACCTCGGCAGCTTTCGCAAGGCGGCTGACCGACTGAATACCACGCAACCGAATATTTCCTCGCGTATCTCCGCGCTGGAGTCGGTGCTCGATGTGGTGTTGATGGATCGCGACGCCGGTTCGGTGCGCCTGACCTCGAAAGGCCGCGAGTTGCTCGAGCAGGCGCGTGCGGTGTTGCGCGCCAGCGACAACTTCATCGAAGCAGCCAATCAGGATGCCCTGCTCAACGGCGTGCTGCGCCTGGGCGTAACCGAAATGGTGGTGCACACCTGGCTGCGCGAATTTCTGCGCGTACTCAAGGACCGCTTTCCCAATATCACAGTGGAATTGACCGTCGACCTGTCGGTCAATCTGGAAAGAGAACTGTTTGATCGTTCCATCGATCTTGCCCTGCAGAGCGGGCCCTTCAGCCGCGATACCACCGGCAGCAAGCAACTCGGCGTTTATCCGCTGATCTGGATCGCCTCGCCGAAAACCGGTTTGCATGCGCACAAGCGGGTCACGCCGAAACAGCTGGCGCAGTTTCCGGTGTTAACCCATGCGCGCGGCACCCAACCCTATCAGGAAGTCGCCGCGCATTTTTCCGCGCAGCGCGATTTACCTATGCGACTGGTACCGTCGAGCAATCTCGCCGCCTGTATACACATGGCGATAGATGGTTTCGGTTCGGCCACGGTACCCGCGGCGATGGTCATGGACGAGTTGAAGTCAGGCGAGCTGGCTCGAATCAATTATGCCTGGACGCCGAAGAGTCTTAGCTTTTTCGCGCGCTACGACGCCGAGAAATCGGCACCCTTCGTGGGGCGCGCAGCCGAGATAGCCAGCGAGGTTTCGCAGGCTTTCGTGCTGGAATTCGACGTGGAAATGCCTGCTGAATCGCGATGACGGGAGCAATAAAAGAGTACGCATCCATTTATTCAAAACACGTCATCCCGGAAGGCGTCTAGTCAAAAAAGGAACGTCATCCCGGAAGGCGCGCAGCGCCTGTCCGGGATCTCCAGAGGCAGGGGCTGTCGATAGTTAGGGCATGCCTGGTAGCGCGAACCATCTGGAGATCCCGGATAACAGCTACGCTGTTTCCGGGATGACGCTGTGTATCGGATTCCGGGATGACGCTGCGCATTGGATTCCGGAGAAATCGGCACCCTTCGTGGGGCGCGCAGCCGAGATAACCGGTGAAGTTTCGCAGGCTTTCGTGCTGTAATTTGAAGTGGAAGCACCTGCTGCATGGAGATGAGAGAATAACAAAACCTTATCAAAACAATCTAATTAAATAATTGGATATTATCCTGCCTGACAAATTAAACTGCTCCTCTGATTTAAAACCCGCAGGGGATGCATCGGCACATGAATAACTCTTCAGTACGTATGGGCGTGGACATCGGTGGCACTTTTACCGATGTGGTGCTCGAAATCGGCGACCAGCAGTATTCCACCAAGGTACTGACTACCTATAGCGCACCCGAAGACGCGATCATCGATGGCATGAAACAGGTTTGCGCGCTGGCAGAAATCCAGCCGAGCCAGATCGAACAGATCATCCACGGCACCACGCTGGCCACCAATGCGTTGATCGAGCGCCGTGGTGCGCATACCGCTTTCATCACGACCCAGGGTTTTCGCGATGTGATCGAAATGCGCAGCGAATCGCGCTTCGAGCAATATGATTTGAATCTCAGCCTGCCGGAACCGCTGTTGCCGCGCCAGCAGCGCTACACGGTCGCCGAACGCATCAGCGCCAAGGGCAAGATACTCATTCCATTGCAGCGCGCCGAAGTCGAGGCGCTGGTCGACAGTATCAGCGACCTTGGTTACCAGAGTGTCGCGGTTGGCCTGATGCATTCCTACCTGAACCCCGATCACGAGCGCATGATCCGCGAAGTACTGGAACAGAAAATGCCAGGTGTAGCGGTGTCGCTGTCCTGCGAAGTTTCTCCGCAGATGCGCGAATACGAGCGCTTCAATACTGTAGTCGCCAATGCCTATATCAAGCCGATGATGAAGAGTTATCTCGATAGACTCGGTGGCGAGTTATTAAAAGAAGGGGTGAGCTGCTCCATCTTCCTGATGCATTCCGGTGGCGGCATTATCTCGATCGAGTCGGCAGCCGAGTTCCCGGTGCGCCTGGTCGAATCAGGCCCGGCCGGCGGCGCTGTATTCGCCGCACATATCGCCGCGCGCTACAGACTCGATAAGGTTCTGTCTTTCGACATGGGCGGCACCACCGCGAAAATCTGTTTAATCAACCAGCAGACACCCAAGACCAGCCGTGTCTTCGAAGTCGCGCGCACCTATCGTTTCAAAAAGGGATCGGGCATGCCCATTTCGATACCGGTCATCGACATGGTCGAGATCGGTGCCGGTGGTGGTTCGCTGGCGCATGTCGACTCGATGCGGCAAATCCGCGTGGGCCCCGAATCGGCCGGCTCGGAACCGGGCCCGGCCTGTTATGGTCGCGGCGGTAAACGCCCCGCGGTAACCGATGCCGACCTGGTGCTGGGCAAGCTGGATGCGGATAACTTTGCCGGAGGTTCGATCAAACTGGATCGCGCCAGCGCGGAAACGGCTCTGCTATCCACACTCGGCGAACCACTTGGGATGGATGCGCAAACCGCGGCCTACGGGCTTTGCGAAGTGGTCGATGAAAACATGGCCAACGCCGCGCGCGTGCACGCGGTCGAAAATGGCGAGGATCTCGCCGACTACACCATGATCGCTTTCGGTGGTGCGGCACCATTGCACGCCGGGCGTCTCTGCGAAAAGCTCGGTGTGAAGCGCCTGCTGGTGCCACCGGGAGCCGGCGTCGGCTCGGCGATCGGTTTTCTGCGCGCGCCTTTCAGCTTCGAAGCGAATCGAAGTATTTACATGCGCCTCGGCGATTTTGACCCACCGCGCATTCGTGAATTACTGGCGGAACTGGAAAGCGAGGCCACAGCGTTCGTGCGTTCCTGCGACGGCAAGGCCGCTATCAGCACTGAATACAAGGCCTATATGCGCTATAGCGGGCAGGGTGAGGAAATCCCGATTCTGTTATCCGCTGAACTGGCAAGCGCGCCGGATGCGGCGACTTTCCAGGAACTGTTCGAGCGCGATTACATCGCTCTGTTTGGTCGCGCGGTTGAGGGCATGGACATAGAGATTACTGTCTGGTCGGCGAATTCCAGCACGCAGACCGCGGCCGTCGATGCGGTGTCTATTCTCGAAGAAAGCGGACGCGCGCCCAGCAATGGTCAGCGCAGTATGTTTGACCCGGCGCTCGGAATCAGCGTCGACTCTGCGGTGGTGTTGCGCAACAAGCTGAACCCCGGTGACTGCGTCTCTGGACCTGCGGCAATCACCGAGGACGAAACCACCATCATCCTGCCATCGAGCCGCCTGGCGCTGCGCCAGAGCGATGGTTGTATCGACGTGCAACCCCAGGCTTAGGAGAAAAACCATGATTGAAAAAACTTCTACTGTATCCCATCAGGTTATGTGGAATCGCATGATCTCGGTGGTCGAAGAGCAGGCGCAGGCGCTGATCCGTACCGCCTTTTCTACCTCGGTGCGCGAGGCTGGTGAT
>CAXBMV010000048.1:0-10430 GCA_963976575.1 uncultured Gammaproteobacteria bacterium
CCGCCCGCAGAAAATTCGTGACTGGTCCCGTGGTGAGGAGAGCCACTGGCAAGCCCTGCTATGGCGCGAGATTGTTTCACAACAGCAACAACCGCACCGGGTCGATGTCATTTCCCAACTCCTGGCCAGGCTTGCCGAAAAATCTCCGGGCGAGCGCCCGGCACAGCGCGTCAGCCTGTTTGCATTGTCGAGCCTGCCGCCTTTGTATGTCGAAGTGATACAGGCACTGTCAGCGCACATCGATTTGCAGCTATACCTGCACTGCCCTACCGATCAATACTGGGCCGACCTGGCCAGTGAAAAGCTCAAGTCGCGCAACCGTATCGCCAACCCCGAGCAGGATGAACTCTACGAAACCCGCAACGAGCTGCTTGCTTCATGGGGCAGACAGGGACAACTCTTCCAGGATTTGCTGCTGGACAATGACAGCCTGCAGGCCTACGACCTGGACCTGTTTGACGAGCCAGACAGCAGCAGCCTGCTGGGCAAAATTCAACAATCTATATTTACCCTCGCGCTGGAGCCTCAACGCTTCGAAGCGGATAATTCGTTAACCCTGCATTGCTGCCATAGCGCGATGCGCGAATGCCAGGTTTTGCATGATCAGTTATTGGCCATGCTCGAAGACGATAACAGCCTCAATCCCGAAGACATACTCGTCATGGTGCCCGATATCGCCGGCTATGCCCCCTATATCGAGGCCATTTTCCAGCATGCCAGCCAGTCGCGCCTGGCCTGCAATATTTCTGATACCACCAGCGCCGACGAACATCCCATGGTGGTCACATTTTTGCAATTGCTCGGACTACCGCAGAGCCGCTTCCCGGTTTCGGAAATCCTTGCCCTGCTGGACAATGAGTCTTTGCGCAGTCGCTTCGACATAGACGATCAATCGCTGCCTGAAATCCATCAGATGATCCAGGCTTCCAATGCCCGCTGGGGTATAGACGCCGCGCACAAAGCCGAGTTGAATCTGCCCGCCACTGCGGCCAATACCTGGCAACAGGCACGTGATCGATTTTTCGCCGGATTTTCGCTGGGCGAAGATCAACTATGGCACGGCATCGCCCCGCTCGACGCCTGGGGTGAAGCCGACATCCAGACTATCGGGCGCTTCTGGTTTTTCTTCGATCGTCTAAGCCAGTGGCGCAAACGACTGGCGAAGACACAAACTGCTGCCGACTGGCAACTTCTGTTGTTGCAGCTAATCGATGATTTTTTCGTTGAAACCGATACGCGCGAATCTCGCCTGCAGCAGATTCGCGATGCGGTTACCGCCATTCCGGTGAATACCAGTGCATTGATCTCACCGATGCTGATCACCTATCTGTTACGCCAGCAACTCGATAGCCAGGAGCAAAGCGGTCGTCTCTATTCCGGTGGCGTCACCTTCTGTGGCATGCGACCCATGCGCAGCGTGCCTTTCCGGGTGATCTGCCTGCTGGGCATGAACGCCGATGACTTCCCTCGTCGCGACGAGCCTACCGATTTCGAGTTGATGGCGAATGATTTCATCGCTGGAGACCCGAGTAAGCGCAACGAAGACCGCTATCTGATGCTGGAGACCCTGCTGTGCGCGCGCGATCGTCTCTACATCAGCTATACCGGTCGCAGCCTGAAAGACAATAGTCCTCGACAGGCGTCGCTCATGGTCGAAGAATTACTGGATTTCATAGACCATCACTTTAGCGCCGACGCGCAAGACGGCAAACCCAGCAAAAGTCTTCTTCAACAGCATCCGATGCAAGTCTTTTCCGCGCTTAATTACCAGTGCGGGGAAGCCAGCTACAACCGTTACTGGTACGAGGTTTGCCAACAGATTGGTGCAGAGGCAAAACAGCGCGAGCCGGGCTGGTCAAGACCACTCTTACCACTCCCTGAGGAAAAAGCCGATATCGAGCTCGATCAGCTGCGCGGGTTTATGCGCAGCCCGATCGATTATTTTTTCAAGTCACGCCTCGGCATCTTCCTCGGCAGCGAAGATCCGACAGAGGATGACGAACCTTTCGAGTTGAATAAACTGCAGCAATGGAAATTAAAGCAGCAGCTAGGCGAAGATCTGCTGCGCCAACAGGGAGATGTAGTCGCGCGCATGCATGCCGAAGGTGGTCTGCCGCACGGCCATGCCGCTCAGGCCCAGGTCGATAGCATTGCCAGACAGCAAAGTGACTGGCTGACGCAGCTGCAGGCCTATAGCGGAAAATCAACACAGGCCATTCCGCTGGAACTGTCGTTAACTGGAGATGCCAGACTGGTTGGTGTGCTGGCCGGCTATTATCCCGGCCTGGGTTTACTCGCCTGCCATCCCGGCAATTTCAGGGGATATCAATTACTCGCGCTCTGGCTCGATCATCTTGCCCTTTGCGCTAACGCACCCTGGGCCGATGGCGAACAAAGTCTGCTGCTGGCGAGCGATCAGAGCTGGAGTATCGAAGCATTGCCCGCTGATCAGGCACTCCGCCTGCTGGAAGATTACTGCGCGATTTATCGTCAGGGCATGCAATGCCCGCTACCCATTCTGGCGGACAGCAGTTATCGCTGGGCCAGCAGCGACAACAGGGAAAAAACGATGGCGAGCATTGCCGGGCAGTGGTTTGGGCAATGGTCTCAGGGCAACAGCAGCGAAGCGGATAACGAGTATGTCCAGCTGGCCATGCGCGGCTGTGGCGAGGCACCCTTCGAAACAGATGCATTCACCGAACTGGCCGAACGCATTTATACGCAACTGCTGTTGAGCGCGAGAAAGCTATGACCAGCCCGCAACTCCTCGACGCTGCCAGCCTGCTCGATCTCGAATTGCAGGGTACCAGCCTGATTGAAGCCAGCGCTGGAACCGGCAAGACCTATACCATTGCCAATCTCTATCTGCGTCATATCCTGCTCGGTCGCAAGCCTGGCGAAATTCTCGTGGTCAGCTTTACCAATGCCGCCACCGATGAATTGAGCCAGCGCATCCGCGCCAGGCTCTACCAGGCACTTGCCGTACTCGATTCGGCAGTGGCAGGCGACGATGAATTTCTCGCTTGCCTGCTCAATCAGCAACAAAGTCTGGAGGATGAGCAGCAACAGCTACACAAAATGAGACTGCGTCACGCTCTACGCAGCATGGATGAATCGGCCATATCGACCATACATGGATTTTGCCAGTCGGCGCTGCAGGATCATGCACTGCTGAGCAAACGACAGTTCGAGTCCGAGCTGATTGCAGACGATTCGATGTTCTGGAACCAGGCACTGAAAGACTGGTGGCGCAGCCACAATTACCCGCTCAGCGATAGCAGCTGGCAACTGTTCAACGCGGCTATTCCTTCGCTGCATGAATTCCTCGATTGGCAAAAGCAAATGCGTAACCACCCGGTTGAAGTAGTACTTCCCGAAGTGGCCGAATCGCTTGAGCAAATTTACAGCGACTGGGCCGCACTCGAGGGGCAGCTGCAGGAACTGGCGCAGCAATGGCAGCAGCAGAGCGGCGATCTGTTCAAGCTGTTGCAGGAAAGCGATGTCCTCAGCCGGGCCAAGACTTCTCCCTATGCCCTTGCCTTGCTGCCCGACCTATATCAACTGCTCGACGATTACTTCAACGCCGACAATTTGATGCTGGTTCCGCAGCAATTGCGCCAGCTGACAGCTGCCAGCCTGGACAAGTACAGCAAGCCGGCAAAACGCGGTCAGGAAGCCGGATTCCAGCATCCCTTTTTCGTCACCTGCGAGGAAATATTCCATCAGATAGACGGGTTGCAATTGGCATTGCGGGTACGCGCTTTGCAGCAGGCTTACGCTTTCGCCGCCAGCCGGGTTACGCAGCGCAAGCAGGAGGCACAGCAACTGGCCTATCAGGATCAGCTCAGCCTGATGTTGCTGGCGCTGCAGGAAGATAAGGACGAAGCGCTGACCAGGCGGCTACGCGAGCGTTTCCCGGTGGCGATGATCGACGAATTCCAGGATACGGACCCTACCCAGTATCAGATATTCAGGCATTTGTATTTCGACAATGCAAGCACCAGTCTGACCCTGATTGGAGACCCCAAGCAGGCGATTTACAGTTTTCGTGGAGGTGATGTATTTACCTATATTCGCGCTCGTCAGGAAAGCGGTATGCGGCGCTACTCGCTATTAACCAACTGGCGCTCGGATGCGGCTTTGATCGACGCGGTTAACCATTTTTTCGCGGCGAAAGAACATCCTTTTATTTACCACCAGGCAATCGAGTTTCAGCCCGCGATTCCCGCGCCGACGCAACCACAGTCGTCTATGACCCTCGCTGGCGCATCGGTTACGCCGCTTATGCTCTGGCATATACCGCTACGCGACGATGGCAAGACTTTTCTGGTAGGAGATATTCGCGCGCGTATAAACCGCGCGATCAGCGCGGAAATTTTGCGACTGCTCGCGCCTGCCGCCAATACAGAGGTCGCCGGACGGCCGTTGCAAAGTGGTGATATCGCGATCCTGGTACGCACCGGGGCAGAAGGAGAAGCATTGCGCAAATCGTTGGCCGAATCCGGCATACGCTCGGTCACCATAGGCAAGGAAAAAGTCTTTGGCAGCGACGAGGCGCGTGGCCTGTACGCGCTACTCGAAGCTATCGCCATGCCGGAGGATGGTGCCAGTTTACGCAGGGCTCGCGCCAGCAGCCTGTTCAACCTCGATTATGTTCAATTGGGTGCCGCCATCGACCTCGATCGACCCTGGCAGGATTGGATCGATCAGCTGCGGGACTTGCACGACAGCTGGAACCGATACGGCTTTATCGCCATGTTTGCAAAAATGCTCGAAGGCCTCGGCCTCGGAGCCGCGCTTGCCTCGCGTGATCTTGCCGAGCGCCGTCTTACCAACCTGTTGCAACTAGGTGAAATGTTACAACTGCAGTCACGCAGCAGTCCCGGCATGGAGGCGCTACTCAGTTGGTATCGCCAGCAATTGCAGGGCGATGCCGGCGAAGAAGCCGAGCTGCGTCTGGAGAGCGACGAGGCGCTGGTGAAGATCGTTACCGTACACAAGAGCAAGGGGCTCGAGTACCCGGTGGTATTTGTACCTTTTCTGTGGAGTTGCCGACCGATCATGGACGATACCCGGGTATTACGCTTTCACGATGAACACAATCAGGCGACCCTGGACCTCGGCTCAGACCAGTTCGAGCGGCATCTTATCATCGCAGACAGGGAACGCCTCGCCGAAGATGTTCGCCTGCTTTATGTCGCGCTGACCCGCGCACGAGCCCGGGTGTACCTGGCCTGGGGTGATGTCGGCGATGCGCGCAGCAAAGGACGTCCGAACAAAACCGCGCTGGGCTACCTGCTGCATTCACAGCAATCCGTCGAGGACCTCGGTATGCAGCAGGCAAAAGCCTTCGTCAATGCGGAAAATATTGCCAGCGAGTTGCAAAGCCTGGCAGCGCGCAGCCAGGGCAACATCGAGTTTGTGGAATTGCCTGATAGCCATCCGCCAACAGCCGCCAGCGCTACTAATAGTACCAGCGCACTGCTGCTGCGAGATTTCAAGCGTGCCCCTGCGATCGCCTGGCGCATCAATAGCTTTACCAGCCTGACTCGCGATATTCATCAAGTGGCTAGCCGCGGCGAAAAAGTCAGTAGCGGCGACCCGATACTCGATTTTCCGGCGGGCAGCCATATTGGCTTACTGCTACATGAACTACTCGAACACCTGGATTTTCAGCAGGAAATCGCCGCGCAATGCGAACCCAGGATAAGAGCACTGGCTCCTGGCTATGGGATTTTTGCACGCGATCAGCAAAAAATACTGCTGCAATGGATTCAGGCCATCGTCGCCACGCGCCTCGATCAGAACGGGCTCAGTCTGGACAAACTGCATAATCGTCAGCGTCTCAACGAGTTAAAATTCGATTTTTCCCTGCATCAGTTAGATTCCGAATCATTGAATCGCTTCATGCAGGACAACTCGGAAACGCTGCTCGAGGCGCTAAACCCGATACAATATCGCGGTTTGATGACTGGTGTGATCGACCTCGTTTTCGAGTATGCAGGGCGCTACTATCTGGCCGATTACAAAAGCAATTTTCTCGGTGCCAGTCTCGACGACTATATCCCTTCCAGATTACAGCAGGCGATGCTGGATCGACGTTACGATTTTCAGTCCCTGCTTTATTCGGTGGCTTTGCACCGTTACCTCGCCCGACGGCTGCCAGACTATGATTACGAACAGCACTTCGGCGGCAGTTATTATTTGTTTTTACGCGCAATGCGCCCGCAAAGTGGCGAAGATTACGGCGTGCACTTTTATCGCCCACCCGCAGACTTGTTGCAGGCATTCGACCAGCTGCTTGGGTATAGCTCTGAGCTGGTGGCGAATCTATGAACGGGCTGTTGCGACAACTGGCAGTTCACGGTGAGATCGACTGGTCGAGTTATCAGTTCGCGGTATTTATCGGCTCGCAGTCGAATAGCGATATCGACGGCTTGCTTTGCCTCAGCGCCGCGCTGGTCTGCGAAGCAAATCAGCAGGGTAACGTTTGCATCGACCTTGCCAGTTACCAGGGAAAGGCATTGTTTCATTCCAGCCGGATCGATCCGCAACAGCTTTTTAGAGGGCCGGATTGTGACTTTTGGTGCGACCTGCTCAGCGGCAGCGACTGCGTCGGCACAGCCGGTGAACACCAACCCCTGACCCTGGATGGCCATCGTCTCTATCTGAATCGATACTGGCTTTATGAAACTCGAGTAGCCGCAAATATCATCGCCAGGCTCGAACCGGCGCCGGAAAGCAAAGCCAGTGCCCGGCCCGTAGAATTTGAACAGCCATCCGACGAAGAGAGTATCGAAGATGATCAGCCTCGCGCAGTGCGCATGGCCGCGCGCAAATCATTCAGCGTTATTTCGGGCGGGCCGGGTACCGGAAAAACAACCACGATCATCAGAATCCTGTGTGACCTGATCGCACAGCAAGGGAAAATTCGTATAGCCCTTGCTGCACCAACCGGTAAAGCAGCGGCACGCATGATGGAATCGATACGCAATCGCATCGAACACATCGAAGTCGACGATTCGATTAAACAGGCAATCCCCGCTCGCGCCAGCACCATACACCGCCTGCTCGGATATGGTCGCCGTGGCTATCGCTACCATCGACAGCATCAACTGCCGCTTGATTGCGTGGTTATTGACGAAGCTTCGATGATCGACCTGACGCTAATGTATCACCTGCTCGAAGCCCTGCCCGATCGCGCGCGAATTATCCTGCTTGGCGATCGCGATCAGTTGGCATCGGTATCGGCAGGTAACGTACTCGGTGATATTACCGGCCATGGTCTCGAACCTGCGGCCTGCCGGTCCGCGATCGCCTCTTCGATTGCGCTGTTACGCCATAGTTATCGCTTCGATGCCAACAGCGATATTGCCGAGTTGGCAGGCCTGGTGAATCGTGGCGAGGTAGGCGCGGCGACGTCACTATTGCGTGACTCCGGTAAGGGTCTACTTTGGTACGGCGAAGAAGCCGAAGAAATAAACGCCGACGCGCTCGCCTGGGTGTTGGACGCCTATCTGCCGGTTTTGCAAAGCGATAAGGTAGAAAATGCCCTGTCATGCTACGAAGCTACTCGGGTACTCTGCGCGACCAATCGCGGCCCGCTAGGTGTCGAACAACTCAACCGCGTTATATCTTCTCGCCTATTGACTGCATTACAGCGCAGCAATAGTGAATTATTTGCCGGTCTGCCCATCATGATCCAACGCAACCATCATGAGCTCGGCCTCTACAATGGCGATACCGGTTTGCTCTGGTACGACGATGAAGAGCAGATGCAGGCCTGTTTTCGTGATGAGTCCGGCGGCATACGCGCCATCGCTTTGAATCGCCTTCCTGATTGGGTACCCGCCTGGGCAACCACGGTGCATAAATCACAGGGATCGGAATACGACTCGGTGCTTCTTTTGCTGCCCGAAGACGCCAGCTCAGCCGTACTTTCGCGTGAATTGCTTTACACCGCAATTACCCGCGCGCGGAGACTCTTCATGCTGCAATCCGCTGCGCAGGCTGTTGAAGCCGCAATAGCCGGGCTTACAAAACGTCATTCGGGTTTGGCCGAAAGATTGGGCTGGCCTGCCAGCTGACGAAAAACAGGGACAGTCTGCACGATGCTTTGCTTGATTTTGCTCCTGTATGTACTACAAGAGTAACTCAATATTGTTACCAATCCCGAGTGAATAAAGGTACCTTGAAATCTGTCAGGTTTCCGGCCAGCCATCCGCTATGACAAATAACTCTCCGGGCACAGCCCTGATCGTCGATGATGAAAAAGCCAATCGTCTGGTTTTAAAGACTCTGTTGAAAAAGCAGGGCTATAAAACCATCGAGGCTGTCGATGGCCAGCAGGCCATAGATCTGTTCAAAAGCGATCACCCCGATATCATATTCATGGATGTAATGATGCCGCAGGTCGATGGTTACGAAGCGACCCGGCAAATCAAACTCGCCTCGAAGAATCGCTTTGTTCCAATCATCTTTCTTACCGCTATGACCGACGAAGCCTCGCTCAGCCAATGTATCGAGGCGGGTGGTGACGATTTCATGGTCAAGCCCTACGACAGCTTCATCCTGCAAACCAAGATTCGCTCCATGCAACGAATCGCCGCGTTAACCCAGGAAATGCAGGGCATGTATAGCCGCATACACCGCGAGCAGGAAATCGCCGAGTCTGTTTTTGTCAACGCCATCCAGAGTTCAAATCTGGAGAACCCGAATATTCGCCAG
This sequence comes from uncultured Gammaproteobacteria bacterium, assembly GCA_963976575.1. Classification (GTDB taxonomy): domain Bacteria; phylum Pseudomonadota; class Gammaproteobacteria. Next base: position 8,728 of record CAXBMV010000048.1, read on the forward strand.
GTGATTCGGCCCGCCGATGTATTCAGTGGCGACATGGTACTTTCTGCTTATTCGCCTTCGCGCGACCTGTTCTTTCTTACCGGTGATTTTACCGGACACGGGCTGTCTGCCGCGCTCGGCGCAATGCCGGTGTCGGAAGTCTTTCGCGCTATGACCAGCAAAGGTTTCAGCCCTGGCGAAATTCTCGCGGGCATCAATAAGAAACTCAAAGCCCTGCTTCCCGTGGGTATGTTTTTCGGCGCCCAATTGGTTGTGGTCAACCATGACCTCGAACACGTTCGTGTATTCAATGCCGGCATGCCGGATGTGCTGGTCATCGATGGCACAACCAATCAGATAAAACACCGTCTCAAATCTACCGGCCTTCCGCTGGGTGTCGTGGCCAGCTTCGACGCCAAGGAAATGGTGCAATATGTACCGATTGTCTACGGCGACAAAATCCTGATGTGTAGCGACGGGCTCACCGAGGCGCGCAATGCCGAAGACAAGGAATTCGGTTCCGATCGCCTGCACGAGGCCATTCTTGCTGCGCCTGAAAACCGGGTGTACGACCAGGTGTTAAACAGGCTGGATGATTTTTGTGGTAGCAATACCAACCAATCCGACGATGTCACGCTGGTTGAAATCAGTTGCGTACACGATGTTTTACCCGAGATAGAGATTCACGATTACATCAAGCCATCGGTACATCACCTTGGTGATCGCGGTGAATGGAGAATGTCGCTGCGCTTCAATGGCTCACGCCTGCGCGAAACCAACCCGGTGCCGATACTGGTCAATTACATACTCGAAATGGAAGACTTGCAGGAAGAAAGGCATTCTTTGTTTACCGTTATTACCGAGCTTTATATCAATGCACTCGATCACGGTGTGCTCGGACTCGATTCCCGTTTGAAGGGGGATGCCCCGGGCTTTGCCGATTATTTCAGCGAACGCGAGAAGCGTCTAATCGATCTAGATTCGGGTTATGTCGCCTTCAATTTAACCATCGAACAGGATTCCGGAAGACGTAGCGTGGTGTTGCGCGTCGAAGACAGTGGTGAGGGTTTTGATTTTTCCGCTACCCCGGAATCGGAACCGGCTCTGAAGTTATCCGGCCGCGGTATTTTACTGGTCAGGGATATGTGCAAATCACTCGAATACCACGGCAAGGGAAATATTGCCGTGGCCACGTTTAGCTGGACTACCGATTAGCCACAGACGCAAAACTACAGAGCCAGCTCCTGCCCTACCAGATAATTCATGATTTCGATCATGCGCTCATTGCTACCCGCCATTGCCGCTGAAACCAGATATTTACCGTTTATCACCACGGCAGGTACGCCATTGTGGCCATATTTTTTCTCGGTCTGCATGTTCTTGCGAACCTGGGTATCAACCGGAAAGGAAAAATAATTATCGCGAAACTGCTTTTCGTCCAGCCCCTGTTCGGCGACAAACCCGGCAATGGTATCCAGGCTGGTGAGGCGCTCGCGCTTCACATGTATTGCATCAAACAACGCCTTGTGGACTTTTTCCTGTGCACCCATCATTTTCAGCGAGTAGAAGGCACGCGCGTGTTCGGTCCAACGCGGATTCAATACCGACGGTACCTGTTCGAAAACCACGCCCTCGGGAAGATTTGCCGCAAATCTTTCCACGTAAGGCTCAAAACGAAAGCAATGTGGGCAGCCGTACCAAAACACTTCTGTTACTACAACCTT
>CAXBMV010000049.1:0-10377 GCA_963976575.1 uncultured Gammaproteobacteria bacterium
TTACATGCTACCGATTGGAGTCGCGTTGATGTTTATCGGCCCGCGCTATATATCAGCAGCCGAGGTTGGCCTGCTGTTGTTGCTGGAATCGATACTCGGGCCTCTGTGGGTATGGATGGTAATCGGCGAAGAGCCGGGCATGCGCAGCCTGCTGGGTGGCGCGATCGTGATATCGACGCTGGCTATAAACGCTATCTGGAACCTGGCCAGGCCGGTGGTGAGAACAATCTAGAGTAACGGCGTTTTTTAATACAGGCGATTAAAACCTCTGTTTGTCACCTTGCAGCGCTGATTTTTATGCCGTCAGGCGATATACTTCGAGAGCAAAACCCGGGCCAGTCCCCACAATTCATAGATTCAGGATTAAATACCCCATGAGTGACCGAATAGAAATCAGCGGGCTCAGCGTCGACCGCGCCCTGTACGAGCTTGTCGAGCGCGAGATTGCCCCGGACAGCGGCATCGAAAACGCTGACTTCTGGCAGGCATTTGCCGGGATAAACCGCGAACTGGGCTCGAAAAACCGCGAACTACTGCATAAGCGCGATAGTTTGCAGGCGCAGCTGGATGACTGGCATAAGCAGCATTTTGGCGCGGTTGACCCAGCGCAGTACAAGGCTTATCTGCGACAGATTGGCTACCTGGTGGACGAGGGTGATGCCTTTTCGGTTACCACTGAAAATGTCGACGACGAGGTTGGACTGATCGCGGGACCGCAACTGGTAGTGCCGGTAGATAATCCGCGTTACTCCCTGAATGCGGCCAATGCCCGTTGGTACAGCCTTTACGATGCCCTTTACGGCACCGATATCATCCTCGAAGTGCAGGGCTGCAAGAAGACAGCAAAATATAACCCGGTGCGTGGCAGGCAGGTCATAGCCTACGTGCGCGAATTTCTCGACGATGCGGTGCCGCTGGCGATAGGCAGCCATAATTACGTCACCCGCTACAAGGTGAAATCCGGCAAGCTGGTCGCGGTGATGGGCGACGGCAGTGGCACCGAACTTGGCTGGCGCGAAAGCTTTGTTGGCTATCGTGGTGACCCCGATGAACCCTCCGCGATTTTGTTCAGGCATAACAACCTGCATATCGAGTTGCTCATAGGCGAGGGCCTGTTTATCGGTCAGGGCGATCTGGCGCATATATACGACGTACGCATCGAATCCGCGATCACCACCATCATGGACTGCGAAGACTCGGTGGCTGCGGTGGATGCAGAAGACAAGGTGCGTGTTTACCGCAACTGGCTGGGATTAATGAAAGGCGATTTGAAAACCACGGTAATGCGTGGCGACGAAGCGCTGGAGCGCAGCCTCAATCCCGATCCGGAGTTTCTTTCGCCCTCTGGCGAGAGTTTCCGCCTGCCAGGCAGAAGCCTGATGTTCGTGCGTCATGTCGGCACGCACATGTATACCGATGCGGTAACCTGTGATGGCGAAGAGGTTCCGGAAACCTTCCTCGATGCGATGGTGACCGCCCTGGCAGCAAAGCACGACCTGCTCGGCAACGGCGCATTCAGCAATAGCCGCAAGGGTAGTGTTTATGTGGTCAAGCCGAAAATGCATGGCCCCGAGGAAGTGGCCGCAGCGGTGGAATTATTCGCCATGGTCGAGCAGGCGCTGGGAATGCAGCCGGCAACCCTTAAGATCGGCATCATGGACGAGGAGCGCCGTACCACGGTGAACCTGAAGGAATGTATTCGCGCGGCCAGCGATCGCGTGGTATTTATCAATACCGGTTTTCTCGATCGCACCGGCGATGAAATTCACACCAGCATGGAAGCCGACGCGATGCTGCCGAAGAATGAAATCAAGTCTTCTACCTGGTTGCTTGCCTACGAAGACTGGAACGTCGACATAGGACTGGAGACTGGTTTGCCCGGTCACGGCCAGATCGGCAAGGGTATGTGGGCAGCGCCGGATAACATGGCGCAAATGATGGAACAGAAAATAGCGCATCCGCGCGCCGGTGCCAGCACCGCCTGGGTACCCTCGGCGGTAGCTGCCTGCCTGCACGCGATGCATTACCACCATGTCGCGGTACGCAGGCGCCAGCGACAACTGGCCAGAGTGCCACGCGCCAGTCTCGACGACATTCTCACTATTCCGGTGCTCGACGGCAGAAGCCTGAATGAGAGCGACCTGATCAAGGAGCTGGAAAACAATGCCCAGGGCATACTCGGCTACGTGGTGCGCTGGATCGATCAGGGTATAGGCTGTTCCAAGGTGCCGGATATATCCAATGTTGAATTGATGGAAGACCGCGCCACGCTGCGTATATCCAGCCAGCATATCGCCAACTGGTTACACCACGACATTGTCAGCCCGGAGCAGGTGATCAATGTATTCGAGAAAATGGCCGAGGTAGTCGATAGACAGAACGTGCGCGATCCCGAGTATCGCAACATGGCACCCCATCTGGATAACAGTATCGCCTACCAGGCCGCGATGGACCTGGTATTCAAGGGGCGCGATACGCCCAATGGCTATACCGAGTGGGTGTTGCATGCGCGTCGTCGCGAAGCCAAGGCCGCGAGCCGCCGCTAGACGAACGGTTAGCGATCTAGAATTTCAGCGCGCCGCGAGCGCGTAACTCCAGCGAGCGAAGCGCATGAAAGAAAAACTGATTCACCGGGGTTGCCAGGCCGACGGCCTGGCCTAAGCGAAGCACCGCGCCGCTTTGTTGATCCAGCTCGGAAGGTGCACCGGCGTCGAGGTCGCGCTGCATCGAAGTCTTCGAGTTGGGTGGAAAACTTTGTAATAACTCGAATACCCGGTCAACGCTTTTCTCGGGTAGCTCTACATTGTGTGCCAGGCCCAACTGGTAGATTTCCTCAATCGCCTGGCCGAGCAATTCCCGAGTTTCTGCTTGTTTCAGCAGTATGCCGATCGGCGCGCGAGACACCGCACCGAGGCCGCTCCAGGGGCTGATCAGCATGAATTTCTGCCACAGCGCGACATTGATATCATCGGGGATACTGCATTTCACTCCGGTGCATCGATTGAAAATTTCGGCCAGCCGGTTGATACGGGCGTCGGCGCGTTTATCCCTGTGGCCAAAGCGAATTAGCGGGTTGGCGCCTATGTGCTTGATATGCCCGGGCGCGGGCTGGAAAGCGATGATCGCGCAGAGGCCGCCGAGGACCTTGTCGGGGCTTATATGTTCGCTCAAGAGGGCGGCTGCTTCCACGCCATTTTGCAGCGGAATGACCAAAGTTTTTTCGCCTATCATCGGCAGCATTGCTTTCGCCGCCGCGCCTACCTGCCAGGCCTTGACGCAACAAAACAGGTAATCGACCTCACCAACTTCGGCAGGGCTATTACTTGCTTTAATTTTCTTCAGGCTAAAATCACCGGCTATGCTGTCGACCTTGAGGCCTTGCTGTTGCAAGGCGAGAAGACTTTTATTACGTGCGATAAAAGTGACATCCTGTCCGGCCTGGGCGAGCCTGCCGCCGAAATATCCCCCTACGCTACCGCAACCATATACTGCTATGCGCATCCATCCTCCGGGCAATTGATGACAAAAATGCATTATGTCTTACTGCCAGCGGTTTGTGCGAAATTTCCCGCGGTTTTGAGACCCGGTTAACAGGGGCGGAAGGTCTATGGGTGAGCCTTGCGAATGCCTGAGCTGAAGGTGACCTGTGCATGGGTTCAGCCACCCCGCTGCATACCCCTGTATCAGTGTTAATCCTCGCGGATGATTGATATCGTGCTTTAGCTGTCAATTAATGAAATATATTTCCATATGGTGGAAATGAATAAATTCATAATAATCTTACAAAAACTTCAATTAAAACAGATAGATAATATTATTCCCGGATCAATTATCGGGTTTTTTGAAATGCTTTTTTAACAAAATGTGTCGTTTTTGAGCATGTTTCCTGCCAATCCAGCTGTAGAATTGCGCCCCATGCCAAACAATATTGCCAATATCGTCAGGAAACGCGGCCGCCCCCCCGGTCCGAACAATCGCTCGGGCGACGGTAAAAACCAGTCGTTAACCCGCGCGCTGATCTTGCTGGACAGGCTCGCCCAGGCGCCGACGGGGATGCACCTGACCGACCTGGCCATGCAGCTGGCGATGCCGGCAGCAACAGTGCATCGATTGCTCAGCACCTTCGAGGAAATGAATTATGTCGAACAGGATGCCGACGAAGGCACCTGGTTTGTCGGGCTCAAGGCATTTACCGTCGGCAACGCTTTTCTCAATCGTCGCGATTATGTCGTCAGCGCGAGACCTTATATGCAGGCCCTGGTCGAGCAATGCGGTGAAACCGTCAATCTCGGCGTAATAGACGATGGCGAAGTGGTTTTTATCAGCCAGGTGGAATCCAGGGAAATGATGCGCATGATCGTCAAGCTCGGTAGCCGTTCGCCTATCCATGCTTCCGGCGTCGGCAAAGCCTTGCTGGCGGCGATGGAACCGACCCGGGTTGCGGCCATATTGCAGCGCCGCGGTCTGGCGCGTTTTACCGAGCGCAGCATCGGCACTCCGGCAGAATTGAACCTCGCGCTGGAACAGATCAGGCGACAGGGTTACGCCCTCGACGACGAGGAGCACGCGGTTGGGCTGCGTTGTGTTGCGGCGCCGATATACGATGAAAACGGCCAGGCGCTGGCGGCGATTTCCTTGTCTGGACCCAAGGCGCGGATTCTCGATATACGACTGGCCGAGCTGGGCAATGCGGTTCGCCAGACTGGCGCGGAAATTACCCTGGCACTGGGTGGCCGTATGCCGCCGATGCCTAACTGAAAACCAGGTGGGGAAAACAATGAAACAGAAATTCTGTCTCGATCTCGAGGATGCGCGTCGTGTCGCCGCTGCGGCGGAGGCCGAAGCGCAAAAGAATAACTGGCCGGTAGTGATCAGCATAGTCGACGACGGCGGTCACCTGCTGTATTTACAGCGCGACAAGGCGCAACTGGCGAGCATCGAAGTGTCGATCGCCAAGGCCGTGTCGGCGCTCGGTTTTCGTCGCCCCACAGTGAGCTGGCAAAAGCTGGTGAACGAAGGTGCTCCGGCTTATCTTGGCTTGCCGGGTGCCCTTCCCATAGAAGGCGGCGGTCCGCTCGAATACGAGGGGGAAATCATCGGTGCCATAGGAATAAGCGGCGTCATGTCCAATCAGGATGGTGTTGTCGCACGCGCCGGCGCGGCCGCATTGTAAAGAATTCAAAAACTGGAGAAAGAAGTAATGTCAGCACAACCAAACTTAGAAGCAGCAAAAGAGGAAGCAAGCATGTATCCAAAACTGGAAATCCCCAATACCCTGGCCGCCGGTCCCGGGCCCGGCAACACCGATGCACGAGTACTGGCAAGCTTTGCCAGTGCCGGCGTCGCTGACCATATGCAGGCCGATGTAACCCGTGGCATGAAGGAAGCCAAGATGATGTTGCGCGAGGTATTTGGTACCAGCAATGTTTATACCTTCGCCGTCGGCGGTACCGGCTTCAGCGGGCTTGATTGTGCCTTCGCGCCTATCCTGCCGGGTGACTCGGTGGTGGTATTCGTCAACGGCACCTTCAGTGGCCTCGACGATCTTGCGATTCGCATGAAAGCGTCGACTCCGCAAGACCTCGCTGCCGACCCGATGAATCCGAAGCCAGCCAATGTGGTTACCATTCAGGTTCCGCATGGACAATCGGTGAGCGGAGAAGTGGTCGAGGCCGCTCTGGCCGAGCACAAACCCATGTGGGCGTTCATGGCGCACTGGGAAACCGGCAGTGGCCGTATCAACGACCTGCAGGGCTTCAATGATGCCTGCGCCAGGCATGACGCGATGGGCATTATCGACGCGGTATCCAGCCTTGGAATCGCCGATTTTAATATCGATGATTATCCTGCTGTCACCACCTGGGCCTCCTGTCCGCAAAAGGGCATACTTGCCCTGCCGCTGACCTATGCACCGGTTAGTTTCAATGACAAGGTCATAGATTTGCTGAAAAAGCGTGGCTGTTATACCTACGTACACCATCCCATTCTGGAAGCACGTCACTGGGGCATAATCGATGGCGCGGATGTCGAGGCAGTGGTTTACCATCGCACCCATTCGGGCTACGCGGTGGCATCTTTCCACGAAGCTCTGCGTTTGTTACTGGACCACGGGCGCGCGCAAAAAGCGGCCGACTACGCCTTCTATGAAAAGGGATTGCGCTCTGCAATCGAGTCCATGGGTTGTGAAGTCACTTCCAACATGACCAGTCTCGTAGTCTGCAATCTACCGGGTGCACTCGCCGGAAGAGAAAAGGAACTGGTTGGCAATTGCCGCGCCGCCGGCTTTGGCATCTGGCCGACCCTGTCGGAACCGGTACAGGTACGTGTCGGAATACTCAACCAGCTGACCGTCGATGCCCTGACCGATATTGTCGGGCGACTGGCTGATGCGTTGAACGCCATGGGTGGTGGAGTCGACAAGCCTGCGATTATGCAGCAACTGGACAGTTACCTGGCCAGCCGTTAAGTCCTGCTGTTAGTGTCTGTAAAGCCAGCCCGTTATTGGGCTGGCTTTTTTATGTCTGCCGCTTGCATCAGGCGATTTTTAAATTTCCCAGGCGGATAGAAAACAATCCGCTATCGGTGATGGATGCCTGCAGGCGCAGGTCCATGCAGTTTGCGTAAGATTGTGCCAATGCCAGGCCGATGCCGGCATGGTGGCCAATTTCGCGGGCGCTATCCTTGCGCCAGAATTTCTTGAATATCATGCCCATGTCTGCCTCACTGAGGCGATCGCGCATCGGGTTAGTGATTTCGATCTCGCAGTAACCCTGATCTTCGCTGTGTTGGATATGAATGCTGCAATCCCCAGGGCTATGCGAAATAGCATTGAAGATCAGGTTGCTGAGCAGTTGTTCCAGCAAATTCGCGTCAGATATCAGCGTCGGCATGCTGACTTCGGGTGGCAACAAAGTGATGTTTTTGTCGGCAATATCGGCATTAAAGTGCGCGCAGACATTGTTTATCAGCAGGTCCAGATTTACGATGCCCAATTCCAGTTCTATATGGTGGCTTTCGTTGCGGCATAGTAACAACAGGTTTTCGATGAGCCTGTCCAGATGCCGCGAAGAATCGTGGATATCGGCAAAATAGCTGCGTATATCTTTCTCGTCGGGCCAGCGCATGCCTACCTCGGCGAGCGAGCGGATTTCAGCAACCGGGGTGCGTAACTCGTGCGCTACGTCAGAAGAAAATTCCCTCTCGCGAATTATAGCCTTCTCGATTTCCGCCAGCACCAGGTTGAATTGCGTTGCGATTGGCTGCAGTTCCGAGGGCTGGCCTTCGCTATCGATACGTTTGTCGATCGAATCGGGGCCGACCTGGCTGATGTCGTTGCGCATGCGGATCAGCGGTTGCAATCCGCGCCGGATCGAACGGCTTATGGAATAGGTAATCGCGATCAGCAGTAGCAGGCTGACTGCGGTGTCCAGGGCGTAGAATTCCAGCAGGTCCCGGTCCAGCGATTCGCGTTCGCGGCTGTATCGCAGTATCGCCAGGGGCATTGTTTCCTGCTCCTGCAGTTCCCTGGGTGCATTGTCGTCTACACGCGTGGTGAATTTGATGGAAATGGATCTGCCATGCCTGCCATCCGGCAGCAGATTGTCATGAATTTCGACTTCCGTTTCCTGGTTGCTAAAACTGGAAACCATGTCGTCGCCGAAACTGCGCGATCTTTCCACGAGCTCGCCACTGGCAAGAAAAAGTTCGAAATACTCGGGGTTTTGTTTCGCCTCGAACTCGGGCATGAATTCATCGGCGAACTCCAGCTCGACATTATTACCATCGAACTCTGTCAGCGTTACCAGCGCGCGCGCCTTGGTCTGGAGCGCGTCGTCGAAGCGCTTCAATTGCCAGTTACTGACCACCAGCGCAACCAGCAGGTGACTCAGCGTCAGGATCGCCGCAACCCAGACTATGGTGGTGAAGGTGATGCGTCGCTGAATCGAGTTCAATGGGCTGTCTCTTTAATCAATGTAGTACCCAAAACCGCGTTGCGTTTTGATCGGCTGTTGCAGTCCGGCTTCGCGTACTTTTTTACGCAGACCGCTGATATGTACCTCTATTGAGTTTTTCGAAGCGTAGGAATCGCTGTCGTATATGTGCGAATGTAATTTTTCCGGCGATATCACGCGGCCGCGATTCAGCGCCAGGTATTCGAGTATGCTCATCTCGGTCGGGGTGAAGTTAAAACATCCGCTGCCACTGAAGGCGATATGCAGCGAGGTATCGATGCTGATATCACCGATCTCGAGGATAGGCGATTTCTGTTTGAATCGACGCCTTACCAGTGCCTGTATGCGGGCATGCAATTCGTCGAAGGAAAAAGGTTTCACCAGGTAGTCATCGGCGCCTTGCTCCAGGCCTTTGACACGGTCATCCGTTTGATCCCGCGCCGACAGGATGAGGATTTCCGGATCCCGTTTCGATCGGCGTATTTCTCTGAGCACTTCCAAACCTGATTTCTTTGGTAGCATCAGGTCCAGCACGATCACGTCGTAGTCGTAATTTAAAGCAAAGGACAGACCCTGCTCACCGTCGATGGCGATATCGACCGCGTAGCCAAGCCTGCGCAGGCCAGCTCTGAGGGATTTCTGCAATTTGGAAGAGTCTTCTATGACGAGCAGTTTCATGGCGTCGTTTTAGTCGGTGAAGCTTAAGAATACCTTAAGAAAGCGTAAATATTGCTGATAAATCACGCTTTGCGCAGGTTTAAGTGCGTAATCATGGCGATCTGGCGAAGACAATACAAATCCGGGTAAATCTTAAACAAATCTTAAGTTTCACTGGCTAGTCTTGAGACTTGTTCAACAAATCTCCTGGAGGAGGTATGAATCTTACTAATAGAGCTAATTTGGGCAGTGCAGGCGTGCTGGCTATGAGTTTCGCCGGATTTGCTATGCCGGTCGAAGCTGAAGAGCACGATCGCTATACGATTTCACCTTATCTCAATGTTGTTGTCTCGGATGGCAGACCGACCAATGACATACTCGGTGCCGGTGTCGAAGTGCATCGCAGGATTAATCAGGACTGGTACCTGGGCGTAGCGCTAACTCATTCGCCCACCTTTGATTTTGAAAGTACCGCCGCGGTGGTGGGTGTCAACCAGGTAACAACCCAGGACACCATCGACGCGGTGGGTTCATCCACGCAGCTGACCGTGGTCGGCGAGCGGCGTTATGCTCAGGGTGATGGCAACGCCTGGTTCTGGAACGCCGGCGCCGGGATTAACTCGGTCGATGTCGATGATGTCAGCGGACCGGTTGCAGGCGGAGGTACTTTCGATATTACTACCGATGCGGGTACCGAGTTTGTTGTCCTCGGCAACGCCGGTTGGATGCAAAGCTTTGGCGATAACTGGCATGCGCGCTACGTGGTTACGCTGGAGAAACACTTCGCTGACTGGAAGGTGAGAGACAGGAACAGCGGCAATACGGCTACCATAGAGGACTATACAGTCGCCGGAATTCGACTCGGACTGACCTACCAGTTTTAAATGCCGGGTGGTTTTTGCAACAGGCGCAACTCTGCGAAAAGTTGCAGCATTGCCGGATTGTCGATGAAGGAAATATTGTAAGGGTGTTCGCAAACCAGTTTGTCGTAGTCGCTGCTGGCCGGCATGGCCAGCAGTGCTTCGGCTATCTTGCCCCATAGCACCAGGGTGATGCGACTCTCTGCCTGTCCAGCAAGCGAGGCCAGCAACTGTTGCAGAAAACCCTGCCAGTAAACCGCTTCCTGCGCGGGTTTGCGCCCGGGGTGTAATACCGGGGTAGCGTTCAACATGAGGAAACCGGCGCGCTGCAGATTGGCGAACAATTCTTCCATGGTTTGCACCAGTGCCTGCTTGTCGGCAGCGGCGATAAGTTGCTGGCCGATCTTGCCCTCGCTATCCCTGTTCAGATGACCTTCCGCGAGTAATGCTGTTTTGATGATATTGCGCATCGAGGTGGCACGATTAACCGCGGTACTCATACCTTTATCGCTCCACAACTCACCTACCGCAGCATCGTAGAAGGCGATGCCGTTGGCCGATTCGCGGCGCGGATAGGGTGATTCACCGATTAGTAGATAGCGGACTCCCAGGCGGTCGCGGCGAAATGCATTGAGCAGCAAATCGACTCCCGGTAGCCAGCCGTCGTCGTTCAGAAGCTGATCGAGGTAAGCCCTGTCGATCTGCGCCAGAGCCTGGTTGAGAATGTCATGCCACTGGGGATGCACGCCGCAAGCGAGCAGCAGGTTTTCGCGATTATCCATCGAGCAGCGCGTTTAAACGGATGCGCGCTATTTTCTCGACTTCTGTGAGGGCGAGATCGAATTCATCCGCCTCTTCGAATTGCAAACGTTGCTGCATCGCATCTATGATCTGATGCTTGTTCAGGC
>CAXBMV010000050.1:0-10331 GCA_963976575.1 uncultured Gammaproteobacteria bacterium
GTTGTTTTAAAACCCATTTAATTGTCTTGTAAGTTTGATCTTGTTTTTGTTTTTGCGACTTCGCCGATCGTCCAGGTGATCCCTGCAATCTATCTCAAATACCGTTTGAAAATCCCGCTGGTCATCTGGATCCAAGACCTCTGGCCGGAGACTCTGAAAGCCATAGGCGTTATTCATAACCGCCTTTTATTGGCTGCTGTCGGTTTGCTGGTGCGGATTATCTATGCCTTTGCCGATACCCTGTTGATCCAGTCGCGGGCCTTTCAACAACCGGTGTCGCGCTACGCCAACCCGGAGAAAATTCTTTATTATCCTAATTCCTGCCAGGACTTGTTGGTCGCGTCTGAACCCTTGCCCGGTATTCCGGCCGAGTTGCAGCTACTCCTGGAGGCGCATTTTTGCCTGGTTTTTGCAGGCAACCTCGGCAAGGCGCAATCTTTGGAGACATTGCTGCATTGCGCTGAGAATTTACGCCATCTGCCCGATATCAGGCTGGTGATCGTTGGTAGCGGAAGTCGTGAGTCCTGGTTACGCGAGCAGGTCGCGCAACAGGGGCTCGATAATATGGTTCTGGTCGGCCGTTACGCTGCAGAACAAATGCCGGCTATATTTTCCAGGGCAGAGGGCTTGCTGGTCAGCCTCAACAGCGAGGAGATTTTCCGTTATACGATTCCGAGTAAAATACAGGCATACTTGGCGGCGGGTCGTCCCATCATCGCAGCGCTGGACGGAGAAGGCGCAAAAGTCATCGAGCAAGCCGCAGCTGGTTTGACCTGCCCGGCAGAAGACGAGCGGGCTTTGGCACAACGCATCGAGCAGCTATATCATATGACGACGGAGGAAAGGGCTCTCCTTGGCGCGAATGGTCGTGATTATTACCTTGAACACTTTGAAATGAAAAAACAGACTAATAAGTTGATTGAAATTCTGGACAGCAGGCTTGCTGCCGGAGCATCGCGGTGAAAGTCCTGGTTCTGGGTGTGACCGGCATGCTGGGTAGTATGTTGTTCCGGTACCTTTCGCAGGACGACAAGCTCGAGGTTTGGGGTAGCCTGCGCAATCCCGATGCCTGTCGCTATTTTCCACAGAGTTTGCAGCAAAGATTAATCAGCCAGATCGACGTGCTCGATGAAGCTTTGCTCGAGGACATGATTGCTCGGATTCAGCCGACAGTGGTGATCAATTGCGTTGGCATAATTAAACAACTGGCCGAGGCTGAAGACCCATTGGTCGTGTTACCGATTAACGCCATGTTTCCACATCGATTACAGCGCATCTGCTCTGCTCATGCCGCACGGTTGATTCATATCAGTACCGATTGCGTGTTTTCCGGATCCAAAGGCATGTATCGGGAACAGGATCTATCTGACGCCGAAGATTTATATGGCAAATCCAAGTATATTGGCGAACTCCATAACAACAGCAATGCGATCACGCTGAGAACATCTATCATCGGTCACGAACTGGCTTCGAAAAACACTCTGATCGAGTGGTTTCTGGCGCAATCCGGTTCCATCAAAGGCTATACACGTGCCATATTCTCGGGTTTGCCCACGGTAGAATTATCACATGTAATCAAGGATTTCGTGTTGCCAAAGCCCGAGTTGCAGGGTTTGTACCACGTCTCAGCCGCTGCGATTTCCAAGTTTGACTTGCTTTCGCTGGTGGCCGGGATGTACGGTAAGAAAATCGAAATTATCCCCGACGATGCTCTGGTAATAGATCGGTCGCTTAACTCGGAGCGATTTCAACAGGATTCGGGATACCGGGCGCCGGGCTGGCCCGAATTGATTGGCAAATTACAACAATCAAAACTAGAGCAGGATTAAGCGTGTTTGATAACAAGACATTGATGATTACCGGTGGTACCGGATCTTTTGGCAACGCAGTGCTGAAGCGTTTTCTTGACACCGCGGTCAAGGAAATACGCATTTTCAGCCGTGATGAGAAAAAACAGGAAGATATGCGCCTGTCGATAAACAATGACAAGGTCAAGTTTGTTATCGGCGATGTGCGTAACTATGACAGTGTTTCCCAGGCCATGGTCGGGGTCGATTATATATTTCATGCCGCCGCGCTGAAGCAGGTACCCTCCTGCGAGTTTTATCCGATGGAAGCCGTGCGCACCAATATCCACGGCACCGAAAACGTCATCAATGCCGCCATTGCCAACCAGGTAGCCAGAGTGGTCGTGCTCAGTACCGACAAGGCGGTTTACCCGATCAATGCTATGGGAATTTCAAAAGCCATGGCTGAGAAGGTAGTCGTGGCGCGGTCCCGCGGCGTGCCCGAAGGCGGCACAGTTCTATGCTGCACGCGTTATGGCAATGTCATGGCTTCGAGGGGATCGGTGATTCCGCTGTTTGTCTCGCAGCTGCAAAAAGGCGAAACCCTGACCATTACCGATCCATCGATGACGCGTTTCCTGATGTCGCTGGCCGATTCGGTGGAACTGGTGTTGCATGCCTTCAGCAATGCACAGCAGGGCGATATCTTTGTACAAAAAGCTCCTGCCTCGACGGTCGAAGATCTCGCGCAGGCATTGAAGCAACTGCTGAACAAGCAAAGCGACATCAAGATCATCGGTACCCGTCACGGGGAAAAGCTTTACGAATCGCTGGTATCACGTGAAGAAATGGCGAGGGCCGAAAGCAGTCCGCGTTACTACCGCATACCCTCCGACAATCGTGACCTGAACTACAACAAGTTTTTTAGCGAAGGGGAGACCGAGATCGCGGCCCTCGAGGATTACACTTCGCATAATACCGAACGTCTGGACGTTGCCGGCGTGGTCGAGTTGTTGAAAACCATCGATATCAAGGGCGATGCCGATGCTTAAGGTGATGACACTCCTGGGGACCCGCCCGGAGTTAATCAAGATGAGCCGTGTGATCGCCGAGCTGGATCGCTGCGTGAATCATGTGTTGGTGCATAGCGGGCAAAATTACGACTACGAGTTAAACCAGGTATTCTTCGACGATCTGGAGATCCGAAAGCCGGATTTTTTTCTCGAAGTTGCTGCCGATAGCCCGTCAAAAAGCATCGCTGAAGTGATTTCGCGTAGCGACGAATTGCTGGCAAAGGAAAAGCCCGATGCCATTTTGTTTTACGGCGACACCAATTCCTGCCTGGCGGTGATCGCTGCAAAACGCCACAAGATCCCGGTATTCCACATGGAAGCCGGTAATCGCTGCTTTGATCAGCGTGTCCCCGAGGAATTGAATCGCAAGGTGCTCGATCATTTGAGCGATATCAACCTGGTTTTAACCGAACACGCGCGAAGATATCTGCTCGCCGAAGGCATAAGACCCGAAACCATTATAAAAACCGGCTCGCATATGCGCGAAGTGCTGGATTACTACATGCCGAAAATTAAGGCGTCGAAAGTGTTGCAGCAGAGCCAACTGGAAGCAGGTAAGTTTATTCTCGTCAGCGCCCACCGCGAAGAGAATGTCGATACCCGGGAAAACCTGACAGATCTGATTGAAAGTCTGCGTGCGCTTGCCGACAGCTACCAGCTGCCCATCATTGTTTCCACCCATCCGCGAACGCGCAAGCGCCTCGACGAACTTGGCGAAGATCTAGAACATGACTTGATCCGCTTCGTCAAACCCTTCGGCCTGCTGGATTATATCAAGCTACAAATGTCGGCCTTTTGCATACTTTCGGACAGCGGCACAATTACCGAGGAAGCATCGTTGCTCAATCTTCCGGCGGTCACTATTCGCAATGCCCACGAACGCCCGGAGGGTATGGATGAAGGCACCTTGATTATGTGTGGACTGAAGATGGACAGAGTGCTGGCGGCAGTCAAGGTGGTTAGCGATCAGCAATCTTCAGGCGAAAGAGTGTTTCCCGTAGTAAAGGATTACGAGGCCGGCCCGGTTTCCAAGCAGATAGTCCGAATCGTGTTGAGTTACACCGACTATATTAATCGTACCGTTTGGCATAAGACTTGAGTAAAATTGGCGCCACGTTAAAAACTGCTGGTGTTGGCGCTAACTAGTTCGGCATTCAGAAGACAAAGGGATTTATGCAACTAACCGTACTCGCCGCCGCCTTTCTCGCCACACTGATTGGCATATACTGTCTGGCCCCGCTCACCCACAAGCTGGGCCTGATTGATAAACCCGACGAAAGAAAACAGCACGATGGCGTCATTCCCCTGGTTGGTGGCATCGTCATCTACGCGGTAATGGTCAGTACCGCCTTGCTGGTTATCCCCGTCTCCATCGAGCTCCTCTATTTTTTATTGGCAGCCGGTCTGGTGGTTTTCACCGGTGCACTGGATGACCGCTTCAATATCAGTTTCAAACTGCGTCTGGTGGTGCAGACCATCGCCGCCTTGATTATTATTTACGGGGTAGGTGATCGGCTTACTTCGTTCGGTGATCTACTGGGCTTTGGCGTAATCGAGCTGGGTTACCTCTCGGTACCGCTGACCTTGCTGGGTTTTTTGTCGGTGATCAACGCCTTTAATATGCTCGATGGTCTTGACGGCCTCGCCGGCGGGGTCAGCCTGGTCGCCTTCGTCGGCCTTTTTTTTGCCACCGGCTCGCAAGTCAGTGACACGACTACGTTAATCATATGCCTGTTTATCGGTGCATTGTTCGCCTACCAGATGTTCAACCTGCATTTCTTCCCGAGACATTTACCCAAGGTATTTCTCGGCGATGCCGGAAGCACACTGCTCGGATTCGTCATATGCGCCTTCGTTATCCGTTTTTCGCAGGAGGGCAGGGCCATTATCCAGCCGGTTTTCGCACTCTGGCTGGTCGCCATCCCGTTGATGGATATGCTGGTTACATTCTTCCGTCGCCTGCGACATCGGCAGTCCCCGTTTCACCCGGATCTAACCCATGTCCACCATATTTTCATGCGCGCAGGCTTTACCCGGCATGCCACACTGGCTGTAATCATGCTGGCTTCGAGCCTGCTAGCAGTCATCGGATTTATGCTCGAAAAGGCCGCCGCTCCCGCCTGGGTATCCTTTGCCCTGATTGTTCTGCTTACTCTTTTATATGCACAAATGATCGGTCATGCCTGGAAACTGGCCAAGTGGATTAAAAGACAGACGATATTCCATGGCCTGCTTGAAAATAAATGAGGCGGGAATTGCGGGTCAATCCGCTAGCTAAAGCGACAAACACCGTGTATGTTGCGCGTTTTTAGCTAAAATACGGCCATGAGCGGTAAAGTCTTTATCAAAACCCACGGTTGCCAGATGAACGAGTACGACTCGGCGAAGATGCTGGACGTGCTCGCCGCAGGCTGCAATCTGTCGCTAACCGAGATCGAGCAGGAAGCCGATGTGCTGCTGCTGAATACCTGTTCTATCAGGGAAAAGGCACAGGAAAAGGTTTTCTCGCAGCTGGGACGCTGGCGCAAGCTGAAGCAGAACAAGCCGAGCATGATCATCGGTGTCGGTGGTTGTGTTGCCAGCCAGGAAGGCGAGGCGATACGCACGCGCGCCCCTTATGTCGACCTGGTATTTGGCCCGCAGACCTTGCACCGATTGCCTGAAATGCTGCATCAGACACGCTCAAATGGCGCCGCAGTAGTTGACATCAGCTTCCCCGAAATCGAAAAATTCGACCATTTGCCAGAACCCAGATCCGATGGCGTAAAGGCCTTCGTCTCTATCATGGAAGGCTGCAGCAAGTACTGTACCTTTTGCGTTGTCCCCTATACCCGTGGCGAAGAAATCAGTCGCCCGCTGGACGACGTCATCGCCGAGGTTGCCAGCCTGGCCGGGCAGGGTGTACGCGAAGTCAACCTGCTGGGGCAGAATGTCAATGCCTACCAGGGATTGATGGACGATGGTGATTTCGCCGACCTGGCGCTGCTAATTCACTATGTCGCCGCGATCGACGGCATCGATCGCATCCGCTATACCACCTCGCACCCGGTAGAGTTTTCCGACAACCTGATCGAGGCCTATGCCACGGTTCCAGAACTGGTTAGCCATTTGCATTTGCCGGTGCAGAGCGGCTCGGACCGCATTCTGTCGATGATGAAACGCGGTCATAGCGCAATCGAATACAAGCACAAGATCAACAAATTGAAGAAAATTCGCCCGGATATCAGCATGTCTTCCGATTTCATTATCGGTTTTCCCGGTGAAACCGAGGCCGACTTCAACGCCACCATGAAATTAATCGACGATATCGGCTTCGATGCTTCCTTCAGTTTCATTTACAGCCCGAGGCCGGGCACCCCGGCGGCTTTCATGCCCGACAATGTTACCGCCGAGACCAAGAAAGCAAGGCTCAAGGCGTTGCAGGAAAAGCTGCTCAATTATGCCAACCAGATTTCGCGCAAAATGGTGGGAACAAGACAAATCCTGCTGGTCGAAGGCTATTCACGAAAGTCGGATGCCGAGCTCTGCGGCAGAACCGAGAATAATCGCGTCGTCAATTTTATTGGCGGCGATGACTTGATTGGTCAGTTTGTTGAGGTGGAGATTACCGAGGCGTTGAATAATTCGCTGAAAGGCTCCCTGCTGGGACAGTCCCGGGCGCAAGCCTGATAATACGGATATCATTTTGATTCATACCATCAGCCTGGCGGACTATACCCAGGAACAGATTGCCAATTTCTGTGGCGTGCTCAACCATAACCTGAAAGCAATCGAGAAGCATTTTTCGATCCAGCTGAGACTGAAGGATAACCAGCTTTGCCTGGAGTCCAAGAGTCGTATTTCCCAGTTGGCTTTCGACACCATCGAGCACATCCTCGATCAAAGCGGTTCACAGGCACTCTCGACCGATGAAGTGGAAGACATCCTCGTGGTGTCGGGAAAGCATTCGCTGGAAGATTTGCAGCGTTTTGCGATCAAACTTCGCTCGCAATACATTACCCCGAAATCTGACTTGCAATGCCGATATATCGAAGGCATCTCCCGCAAGGTGATCAACTTCGGTGTAGGGCCCGCCGGGACAGGTAAAACTTTTCTGGCCGTAGCCATGGCGGTACAGGCTTTGGAAAATGAGGATGTCAGCCGTCTTATACTGACCCGCCCCGCAGTGGAGGCTGGAGAGAAGCTCGGATTTCTGCCCGGAGACCTGTCGCAAAAGGTCGATCCTTACCTGCGTCCGGTCTACGATGCGCTGTATGAAATGCTCGGCTTCGACAAGGTAGAAAAACTGATTGCCCGTCACGTCATCGAAGTCGCACCGCTGGCCTATATGCGTGGACGCACTCTGAATAACGCATTTGTCATACTCGACGAGGCGCAAAACACGACGCCGATGCAAATGAAAATGTTCCTCACGCGTATCGGCTTCGGCTCGCGTGCGGTAGTAACCGGGGACATCACGCAAACCGATTTGCCGCAGCAAACGCAATCGGGGCTACGCCACAGCCTGGAAATTCTGAAAGACCTGGACTCCATTGGTTTCACTTATTTCACCGCTGACAATGTGGTGCGGCATCCGCTGGTGCAAACCATCGTCGAAGCCTATGACCGGTTTGAAAATGACGACAAGCATTGACCTGCAAAACGATGATTGCCTCGATTCGATTCCTTCACCAGAGCTGTTAAAAACCTGGGTAAACGCTGCACTACAACAGTCTTATGCCAACCTTGAGCAGACTATACGCGTGGTAGGTGAAGTTGAGTCCGGGCAGCTGAATGAGCAATTTCGCAGCAAACCGGGTGCCACCAACATACTCTCTTTCCCCGATGACTCGACATTGCTTGAATACGATTGTCTCGGCGATCTGGTAATTTGCGCCGCCATCGTCGAAGCCGAGGCGCGCCAACAGGCTAAACCCGTAGAAGCGCACTGGGCGCACATGGTTGTGCACGGCATGCTGCATTTGCAGGGTTTTGATCACCAGCAGGATATCGAGGCAACAGAAATGGAAAACCTGGAAATTAACATTCTCGCTACCCTGGGTTACGCGAATCCGTATAATGATGCGACGACTAACTGTGGAGGCGAAAATGACTGACGCTGATAACGGCGCGTCGACGAAGGGGTGGCTGGATCGCGTAATCAATGTTTTCACCGGCGAACCCCAAAACCAGAAGCAGTTAATCGAGCTGCTAAAAAGCCTGCAGGCTGACCAATTAATCGGCGCCGATGAACTCACCATGATCGAGGGCGTGCTGCAGGTTTCCGATATGCAGGTACGCGATATCATGATACCCCGCGGTCAAATGGTGGTACTGGATCACGAAGATTCCTTCAACGAAATCATCGAGAAAATAACCGAATCGGGACATTCTCGCTTCCCCGTCATCGATGATGACAAGGACGATGTCGTCGGTATTCTGCTGGCCAAGGATTTATTGCACCTGTCGCTGGATCAAAGCCAGGAATTCGAGATCAACGAATACATCCGCCCCGCATCCTTTATCCCCGAGAGCAAGCGACTCAATGTATTGCTCAAAGAGTTTCGCGTAAAGCGCAGCCATATGGCGATGATCGTCGACGAATATGGCGGGGTTTCCGGGCTGGTCACCATCGAGGATGTGTTAGAGCAAATTGTCGGCAAGATAGATGATGAACACGATGACGATGAAGAAGTCTTTATTCAGCCCCACGGATCCGATCGCTATAGCGTGCGCGCATTGACCCCCTTGCAGGAATTCAACGAGTACTTCAAGACAGAGTTCGAGAACGAGGGCATAGAAACCATCGGTGGTTACCTGCTGGGCCATATCGGGCATTTACCCGAGCGTGGCGACTCGATTACCCTGGATCATCTCACCTTCAAGGTGCTCAATGCCGATAGCAGGCAAGTGCATCTGTTTCAGGTAATCGATGACAGCAGTTTCAGCGCCGAAAACAATTAAAGCCCGGCCCGATTTACTGCGCAACTGCCTGGCCCTGGTGCTGGGGTCGCTATTGCCGCTCGCGTTCGCACCTTACGCGCTGTGGCCACTGGCTATACTGCTGCCAGCATTGTTAATCTTTTTGCTGCAACGCGAATTATCTGTCCGCCAGGTGTTTGTCGCGGGTTGGTTTTTCGGTGCTGGCTATTTCGCCTTCGGGGTTTACTGGGTATATAACAGCCTGCACGATTTCGGTATGGCGGCGCCGCCAGTTGCCGCGGCGATAACCGCGTTATTAATCGCAATACTGGCACTGTTCCCGGCAATGGCGCTGGCCTGCTGGTGCCTGGCATCACAGCGCTTTGGCAACAGGGCATTGTGGCTACTGCCGTTGCTCTGGTTCGGTTTCGAATGGTTAAGAGGGTGGATATTGACCGGGCTGCCCTGGTTGAGTCTGGGCTATTCGCAAACCGATTCCGCGCTGGCCGGTTATGCCCCACTGATAGGCGTTTACGGCATCGGCGCCCTGTGCGTATTGATGGCGATTGCATTGGTCCTGGTAGTCCGGGACAGGCGTTATGCCTGGTTTCTGCTTTTACTTGCGATACCGTTCGGCGGAAGCTTATTGATGCAGGTGGAATGGACGCAGCCGCAGGGTAATCCGCTGCGCGTCACCATGGTGCAAGGTAATATTCCCCAGGCAATCAAATGGAAGCACGACCAACGCCAGAATATTTTTGACATTTACTGGCGTCAAACCCTGCAACACTGGGATAGCGACCTGATCGTATGGCCGGAAACCGCGCTGTCTGGAACCAGCGAAGAAATCGAAGCGACGCTGTTACAGCCGATGGCCCGCGCTGCCAGGGAAAACAACAGTAATATCCTGACGGGTTTGGTGATGAGCCAGCGGGATGAAGGTATTTTCTACAATAGCCTGATGCTGCTGGGCAGTAATAGCGGTATTTATCACAAGCGCCACCTGGTTATTTTCGGTGAATACTATCCGATGCGCTGGTTGCTGGACTTCCTGCGCAACTGGATCAATATTCCCTATTCAGACCTGACGCCTGGACCGCAGCAGCAGCCATTGATGCAGGTGGGTGACAACACGCTGGGTCTGTCGATTTGTTTCGAGGATGTATTCAGCCGCGACGTGATGCTGGCCCTGCCGCAGGCAAACCTGCTGGTTAATGTCAGCAACGATGCCTGGTTTGGTGACTCCAGCGCACCACAACAGCATTTGCAAATCGCGCAGATGCGCAGCCTGGAAAGCGGTCGCGCGATGGTTCGTTCCACCAATACCGGTGTGAGCGCCTTCATCGATCACAAGGGCCGTATCCTGCAACAGGCTGCACAGTTCAAAACCGAGTCGCTAAGCCGGCAAATTACGGGACGTAGCGGCACAACCCCATTTTATTATTTTGCCAAAATACAGGCCTGGCTGGCGCTTATCTTCATAGCCGTCATTTTTATTCTGAGTCGGCGTAAAACGGCGTAATCGCTTTGCCTTGAGGATGCTGTGGAGTATCCTTCCCCCATTTTCACG
>CAXBMV010000051.1:0-10295 GCA_963976575.1 uncultured Gammaproteobacteria bacterium
CTGCCAGTAAATCGTGGCGGCTACCTTGGCGGTCATCCATGGGTGTTGCAGCAGTATCGCGCCAAGGCTTGTGGCGCTGATCTCGCGTCTTTTCAATGCCATTGTGGCATCGACATGTGGCTTACCCTGCTGCCGGGTTTCCAGGTTGATACTGAGCATTTTCCCGGGCAGGTTATTACACCAGTGGTAAGTCATCTCCATCGGATTGAATGGCGAGACATGCATCAGTTTTTCAAATTCCATCTTCTGGAAGCGCTTGTCAGGATCGCAATCGAGGACGTAACTCTGACGCTCGTTCCAGGGTGTATTGGTGACTTCGGTAACAATGGTTTGCAATCTTTCATTTTTATCGAAGCAGTAGTAGCAAGTGATCGGGTTGATGACGAATCCGAAATAACGCAGGTTGGCGAGCATGCGGATCGGCCCCTCATGCAGGCGACCGGTTTGTTCGCGTATGCGCTCGCGCACCGCGGTGTCGAGCGGTAGTTTCGCATCGCCGAGGTAGTCGCTGCGCCTGAACTGCGCAGGACGCCAGCACTTTATCGACCACCAGGGCGACATTGCCAATACCTTGTCCAGTTCGGACAGATCCAGGTACATCATGAATACGCGGTAACTGAAGCGGTGCGCACGCGGGTGAAAACGGCGGTGACGCAGCCAACCCTGGTAGATAGCGCTATGCACTGGCAATCACCTGGCGAGGGCTATTGGCATCGTAGCTATAGCCCTGCGGTAAAAGATTGATCGACTCGGCGACCGCGCGACCGCTGACGACGCCGTCTTCATGAAAACCATTGCCAAGCCAGGCACCGGCGTACCAGGTTCGATTGACCCCGTTGAAGCTCTCGATCTGCTCTACCGCGGCTACCGATTCCAGCGAAAACACCGGATGGCTGTACTCGAAGCTCTGGATGATTTTGTCGGGGTCGATTGCGTCGCTCGCATTCATCGTAACGCAATAGGTGGAATCGCTTTGCAAGCCCTGCAGGATATTCATGTTATAGGTCAGCACCGCCCGTTCCTGACGTCTTTCGCCTAGCCAGTAATTCCAGCTGGACCAGGCCAGACGTTTGCGCGGCAACAGGGATTCATCGCTGTGCAGTACCACCTGGTTTTCCTGATAGGGAATCGCCGCCAGCGCCTCGCATTCCGCCGGCGAAGCATCGCCGAGCAATGCCAGCGCCTGATCGCTATGGCAAGCCAGTACCACCTGGTCGAATTCACTGAGGCTACCGTCACCCATCACTAATTGCACACCGTCATCGCGCCGTCGCACGGACTGGATACGAGCGTTGAGTATTATCGAATCGCTGAATCTTTCGCACAGGGGTTGCAGGTATTGCTTCGATCCACCGACTATGACGCGCCATTGCGGTCGGTTATTCACGCTTAACAAGCCGTGATTCTTGAAGAAGCGGATAAAAAATAATAGGGGGAAATCGATCATACGCCCTGTCGATGCCGACCAGATGGCGCAGCCCATGGGCAGCAGGTACTGGTAGATAAAGGCTTCGCCATAGGCATTGGCCTGCAGGTATTCACCGAGTCGCGTATCCGCTGCGATGTTTCCGCTTTCAAGATCGACAACGGCCTCGCGATTGAAGCGCATGATATCTCGCAGCATCCGGTAAAAGCCGGGACGAAACAGGTTGCTACGCTGCGCAAACAGGGTATTCAGGTTGTTACCGCCATACTCCAGTCCGCTTTGCTGGCAACGTACACTGAAACTCATCTCGGTCGGTTTCGAAGACACGCCCAGCTCGTCCATCAATTCGATGAAGTTGGGGTAGGTCCAGTCGTTATATACGATAAAGCCGGTGTCTATCGCCAGCGGCCCCTTGTCCTCTTCAATATCGATGGTTGCGGTATGCCCGCCAATCCGGGGTGCCGACTCGTAGAGGGTCAGCTGATGATGCGGAGCAAGGTAATAAGCCGCCGTGAGGCCGGAAATTCCACCGCCGATGATCGCTATCTTCATGGCTGGTCCGTGTTCGCCGCGTCGCGTCGCAGGCTGGAAACCATCATCCGCTGCCACAGCCCGGGCAGGCACTTCGACAGCGCCAGCAATGCGCCGAGGCGCCGTGGAAAACTGTAGTTGCGCGGCCTGCCCTGTAAACGCCCGATGATGCGTCGCGCGGCTTCGTCTACATCCATTAAAAAGGGCATGTCAAAATCATTCTTGCGCGTCAACGGGGTATCGACAAAACCGGGGTTAACAACACTGACATCGATGTTTTCGGCAGCCAGATCGATGCGCAAACTGTTAAAGAAATATTGCAATGCCGCCTTGGAGGCGCCGTAGGCTTCGGCCCGCGGAAACGGGGCCGCAGTCGCCTGCGAGGCGATACAGACGATATGCGGACGCGGGGACTCGCCGCGGCGTAACATTGGCAGCGCCAGTTGCAGGCAATTGAGCGTACCGAAATAATTCACTTCCATAACCCGTCTTGCCGCCGACCAGTCAGGATCGGGGAAATCCAGGTATTCGCAGTTTCCGGCGTTGAGTATCACCTGGTCAAGGTTGGGCAGCAGCCCGGCAAGTTTTTCGCCGACCCCGACGAGCGCCGCTTCATCACCGACATCAAAGGCCAGTGCAATTACATTGTTGTGCGCGGCTTCCAGTTCGGCCAGAGCCTCGGCGTTGCGCGCGCTGGCGATAACATGGTGACCTTGTTCGGCCAGCGCCACCACCATGCTCCGACCAAGGCCACTACTGGCACCGGTTACCCAGATATTTTTCGCTATGTTTTGCATCCTGTTCAACTGGCCAGCCGCAGTTTCAGCCAGCGCGTTACGCTGCCGAGTAGCGGTAATTGTTCGTAGAGCATGGCACCCATGTCGTACAGATCCTCGTGATAGTCGATTTGCTCGGAAAATTTCAAATGACTGACACCGCGCACGCTGATCAGGCGGTTACCCAGCCGCCGATGGCGGAAATGCATGATCCACTTGATATAAGCCGATTGTTCGGCGACCAGTTCGTCAAGAAACTCGAAACGGCATTCGCTCAAATCCCGGCAGACACCGGCCATGTAATCTTCCAGCTCGCCCAAACCCTGCACCTCGTGCACCGGATCGCGGAACAGAATGTCGCTGGCATAGATGTTACTAAACTGGCTTAAATCGGCCTGGTGCAAGTCTTTAAAGCAGGCTTTGAAGCGATCAATTAGCGGGTTCTTCATTATTTTTTCCATTCTATTTCCCGGTCTCGCCGGACGATTATAAGTTTTATACGCGGCAAACCACAATGCGGATCATTTTTTGTGATCCAGTGGCTTTGGCTATGCGTATACTGATTATTCGAAACAGCAAAAACACGGAATTTACTGGCGATGCTACCCAAACAGACAAAGGATCAGCGATTAGCCTCGCTTACCAGCGCGATCAGGCAGGTAGCCGCGCTGCGCGATAAGTCGGCTTTTTCCGATCTGTTTGATCACTATGCACCGTTGCTACGGGCCTATAGTCTGGCGCGCGATCCCGGCGCCGACCTGATTGCCGATGATCTCGCCCAGGAAGTCATGTCGCGTATCTGGCTGAAAGCGGACAGTTACAACCCGCGACTGGCCAATCTGAATACCTGGGTATTTACCCTGGCACGCAACTGCCGCATCGATTACCTGCGCCGCAACAGTCGTTTGGTCAGCGATATCGACCCCAGCGAAATATTCAATGAGATCGAAGACGAAACTCCCGGGCCCTTACAGCTGGTGCAACAGGAACGCCAGCATCGTGATCTAGGCAGCGCGATCGCGCGTTTACCCAAAGAGCAGGCAGAGATCCTGCGAAAAGTGTATCTCGAGGGCAAAAGCCATCAACAATCCAGCGAGGAACTGAAACTGCCGCTGGGAACGGTCAAGTCGCGCGTGCGACTGGCTCTGAAGAAACTCGAAATTCTGGTCAAGAGGTAAGCATGAACCATATACAAAACCATCCGGCCGAAGAACTGCTCACCGGTTTTTCCGCCGCCAGCCTGCCGCTTAGTCAGGCCGCCTGCATTTCTGCACATCTTGAGAATTGCCAGGCCTGCCGACAGGCGGTTGCGCAACTCAATTCCGTGGGCAGTGAATTCATGCAACAGCTCAAACCCGCGCCAGCCAGCGCAGAGTTGAAACAGGACTTGCTCGATCGCCTCGACGATCTGGCAGAGCCGGCACAACCAGGCCACTTTCAGAACGAAGCGATACCACGCGGCCTGCGCCAGTTTATCCCCGGCGATTACAGCAAACTGCCATGGAAGCGGGTATCCCCGGATATCCACAGCCACGAACTGTGCCGCGACAGCAATGGCGCGAAGATGGAGCTGCTGCGCATACGCGCGGGTGGCAAAGCGACCACGCACACGCATATGGGCGACGAGTACACGGTGATACTTGAAGGTAGTTTCTCCGATGAAGACGGGCTTTATCATCGCGGCGATTTCCTGGTGCGCGATGCCAGCCATCGTCATACCCCGATAGCCACACGTGACCGCGAGTGTATTTGCCTGGCGGTAACCGAGGCCCCTATCCAGTTCACCGGGTTTTTCGGACGTCTGCTCAATCCATTGATCCGGCGCAGTTATGCCTGATAACAACCTGACCGCGTCGACGCAGACGCAAAAAATTCCACTGGGTGTCAGCAGTTGTCTGATCGGCGAGCGCGTGCGCTTCGACGGTGGCCACAAGCAGAACCGCTACATACTCGATACCCTCGGTGAATACTTCAGTTTTCAGCCTTTCTGTCCGGAAATGGCGATTGGCCTCGGCGTGCCGCGCGAAACCATACATCTGGTTGGCAAAGGTGATGCCATCGAAGTCGTCGGGGTAAAGAACCCCGAACTGAACGTTGGCGACGCTCTGATCGATATCGCCCATCAACAGCGCCACTGGCATAGTGACATCTTCGGTTACATCGTAAAGAAGGGTTCCCCCAGTTGCGGCATGGAACGCGTCAAGGTTTACCGCGGTGGGCAACCACAGCAGGACGGCCAGGGTTTTTACACCATGACCCTGATGCAGAATTTTCCCAACCTGCCGGTAGAAGAGGAAGGACGCCTCGGTGACCCGCGTCTGCGCGAGAACTTCATCCAGCGCGTATTCATCTACAAGCGCTGGCATGAGCTTTGCGAGCAGGGGCTGGGCTGGGCCGGGCTGAATGATTTTCATGCCCGCCACAAACTCATTCTCTACAGCCACAATCAGGATCTGGGGCGCAAACTCGGTCGTGAACTATCTCAGGCGCACGATCAGCCGCTGGACGAGTACGCACTGACCTATATTAGCGAAATGATGAGGATTCTGAAGATAACCGCCAAACCCTCGAACCATGTCAATGTACTTGAACATATCCGTGGTTACCTGAAGCACGAGCTCGACAAGGAAGACAAGCAGGAACTCAGCGAGAGTATCGAGAATTATCGTCTCGGCCTGCTGCCGCTGATCGTTCCGATTACTTTGCTGCGCCATCATTTTCGTCGGCATCCGGACGACTATATTGCACGCTCCTATTACCTGCAGCCCCACCCGCAGGAATTGATGCTTCTGAACAACCTTTAAGTCGCCTTGCGGTGACAAGATAACTCTGCGATGACACAACCACTTTGCATACACTGGTTCCGCCAGGATTTACGCCTGCAGGACAATCCTGCGTTACTGGCCGCTGCCCGCGGCGGGCAGCTATTACCGATATATATTCTCGACGACAATAGTCCCGGCGACTGGGCCATGGGAGCTGCAAGCCGTCTCTGGTTGCATCACTCGCTGCAATTGCTGAATCAGTCCCTGCAGGGCAAGCTGAGGCTATTCCGTGGTGACTCGCAGAGCATTATTGAATCCCTGGTCGAGGAACACTCCGTCGATGCGGTTCACTGGAATCGCTGCTACGAACCCTGGCGCAGGCAGCGCGATAGCGCCATCAAAAGCATGCTGAAAGAACGCGCTATAGAGGTCGAATCGCACAATGGCTCGTTATTGTGGGAACCCTGGGAAGTCTTGAAAAAAGATGACACGCCTTACAAGGTATACACGCCCTACTACCGCAACGGCTGCCTCGCTATCGCGCCACCGCGTCAAGCGCAGGCTGGCCCTGCTTCGCTGGACTTATTCCCCGACAGCCTGCCGGGCAGTCTCACTCTCGACCAGCTAGGCCTGTTCGAGAATCTCCCCTGGCAACAGGATTTAAGTCGCCATTGCGATGCCGGCGAAACTGCCGCCCTTGGCAAGCTCGATGAGTTTTGCGAAAGCGCACTGGAGAGCTACAGGCGCGGGCGCGATTTCCCCGCCTCGCAATCGACTTCCATGCTGTCGCCGCATCTGCATTTCGGCGAGATTTCTCCGCAGCAGGTCTGGCATCGCATCGAGCAGGAGCAAATGCGCCTGCACGGCGATGACCCGGCCCATTTCAAGAGCGAACTGGCCTGGCGTGAGTTTTCCTATTACCAGATTTATCACTTCCCTGATCTTCCCGACAAGCCGCTCAAGGCGCAGTACGCGAAATTTGCCTGGCGCGAGGATGCCGCGAACCTGGCACTGTGGCAGCGAGGGCAAACCGGTTTTCCAATAATCGACGCCGGCATGCGCGAACTCTGGCAAACCGGCAACATGCATAACCGCGTACGCATGATCGTCGCCTCATTCCTGGTGAAGAACCAGTTGATACACTGGCGAGAAGGAGCGCGCTGGTTCTGGGATTGCCTGTTCGACGCCGATCTCGCCAGCAATAGCGCGGGTTGGCAGTGGTGCGCCGGAAGCGGTGTCGATGCCTCGCCCTGGTTTCGCATATTCAACCCGGTTTTACAGAGCGAGAAGTTCGACCCGGACGGTGACTACCTGCGCCAATACTGCCCGGAACTGGGCGCGCTTCCCAACCGCTATCTGCACAAACCCTGGTTGGCACCTGCCGATGTACTGCAGGAAGCGAGTATCGAAATGGGCGTCGATTACCCTTTACCGATACTCGATTTGAAGACTACGAGGTTGCGCGCGCTGGAAGCCAACAAGCGACTCAAGGCTAAACCGACAAGCCAGTCGAACTGAAGGCATCGCCAGCGCAGGGATGATGGTTGTTACTCGTGGGCAATTTCCTTGTCGGTAAAGAGGAAATCCTTGAGTTCATGATCGAGCACCGGATCGCGACGTCGAATCCATTCCAGCACCATCGCAGCGTGTTCTTTTTCTTCGTCGCGGTTATGCGCCAGTATGGCTTTTAACTCCTTATCCTTGCAGGCATCGACGCGCTGGTTGTACCAGTCCACCGCTTCCAGTTCTTCCATCAAGGATGTGATGGCGCGATGCATGTCGCGGGTTTCGTCGCTCAATTCGCTTACCGGCTCGTGATAACCTTCGTTTGCCATTGTTGATTCCTGTTGATTTAAGACTCTCGGATTATTAATGCTTCGCGCGTCGGTATCAAGGGTTGTAACCAATTTTCCGGCGGCGGGTCAGAACAGCAGCAACAGTAACAGCGCCAGTGCGGCTGGTGCGGCCTGGATATAGAGTATCTTTCGACTGACCGAGACGGCCCCATAAATCCCGGCGATGACGACACAGCCGAGAAAGAAAATTTTCAGCTGCTGTGCGGCGTGTCCAGCCAGCAATCCCCAGGTCAGTCCTGCTGCGAGAAAGCCGTTATAAAGGCCCTGGTTGGCCGCCATTACGCGCGTCATCGCCGCCTTTTCAGGGGTCATTTTGAACGCCTTCAAACCGGCCGGTTTTTCCCAGAGAAACATTTCCAGCACCAGAAAATACACGTGCAACAGTGCCACCAGACCAACCAGGATATTCGCTAACATATTCATCGTTGTTTCATCCCGTTTAAATCGATTGCCCTTGGCAGTTGATTCTTTTAGCCTTGCGGCATGCCCGAGTCAATCAAGCTTTTATTCAGCAAGCGCTTCCGCCCTTTCTTTCTCACCCAGTTGCTGGGCGCATTTAATGACAACCTTTACAAGAATGGACTGACTATTTTTATTGCCTTCCAGGCGACTAACATATCACAACAGCAGAGCAATTCACTGGTGAATATAGCCGCTGCATTATTCATTCTGCCGTTTTTCCTGTTCTCCCCCATCGCGGGCCAGCTCGCTGACAAGTACGAAAAGGCGATGCTGATTCGGCGCATCAAATTACTCGAAATACTGATCATGCTGTTCGGTGCCTGGGCCTTCCTGCTGCAAAGCCCGCATATGCTGATCGCGATACTCTTTTTAATGGGGACGCAGTCGGCCCTGTTCGGGCCGGTGAAGTACAGCCTGTTGCCGCAGGCGCTGAAACCGGTGGAACTGGTGGGCGGCAACGCGATGGTAGAGTTCGGCACTTTCATTGCCATTCTTTTCGGTCTGATCGTCAGCGTTTACGTCATCGACCTGGGAACTACGCAGATGGGGGTCGCTGTAGTATTGACCGCCTGTGTCGGCTACTGGGTTAGTCGCGGTATTCCCGGTTTACCCGCCGCCGCACCGGATCTTGATATCAGCTTCAATCTACCGCGCATGACGGCAAGCATCATGCGCGATGCGCGTGAAAACAAAACCGTGTTTTACGCCATCGTTGGGGTTTCATGGTTCTGGTTCATCGGCATTACCTATGTCACCCAGTTACCCAACTACGTGCGTTACGAACTGGGTGGCGACCAACAGGTTTACGTGTTGTTACTGGCCATGTTTTCTATCGGCATAGGTGTTGGTTCCTTCCTCTGTGAGCGCCTGTCCGGTCGTATCGTCGAAATCGGACTGGTGCCCATAGGTGCCCTTGGTCTTACGCTGTTCGGCGTCGATTTATATTTTTCCCAGGGCCTGTCCGTCAGCGATACCTTGTTGACGCCGTCGGGCTTTCTTGAACAAGACTGGAGCTGGAGAGTGCTAGTCGACATCGTCATGCTGGGTATCTCCGGTGGCATATACATCGTGCCGCTATACGCGCTGGTGCAGCAGCGCAGCGACGCGGTGAAACGTTCCCGCGTTATCGCGGCCAACAACGTACTCAACGCGTTGTTCATGGTAGTTGCCGCCATCTACGGTCTGGTCGCGTTGTCGCAGGGCCTGTCGATACCGATGTTGTTTCTGGTGATGGCGATCATGAACGCGGCAGTGGCTATATTTATTTTCACCCTGATACCGGAGTTCATCCTGCGCCTGCTGGTGTGGCTACTCATCCACAGCATTTACCGGGTGAAGAAAACTGCTTTGGAAAAGGTTCCTGACGAGGGCGCGCTGTTACTGGTATGCAACCACGTCAGTTTTGTCGATGCGCTCATCCTCAGCGGCTGTCTGCGCCGCCCGATACGCTTCGTCATGCATTACAAGATTTTCCAGATACCACTACTGTCGTTTCTGTTCAAAACCGCGCGCGCTATCCCCATCGCCAGCCCGCGCGAAGATGCCGCGTTGATG
This sequence comes from uncultured Gammaproteobacteria bacterium, assembly GCA_963976575.1. Taxonomy (GTDB): domain Bacteria; phylum Pseudomonadota; class Gammaproteobacteria. Next base: position 9,371 of record CAXBMV010000051.1, read on the forward strand.
GAACAGGCCTTCGATCACATCAGCGAGGCACTGCAGCAGGGTGAAGTGGTTTGTATTTTCCCCGAGGGTCGCATTACTGCAGATGGAGAACTCGGAGAATTCAAAACCGGCGTTACGCGAATACTGGAACGCGACCCGGTAGCAGTGGTGCCGTTGGCACTGCGCGGACTCTGGGGCAGTTTCTTCAGCCGCAAGTACGGCAGCGCGATGCGGCAGTGGTTTGCGCGTGGCTGGTTTAATCGGATAGAACTGGTTGCCGGGGATTTAATCCCGGCACAACAGGCAAGTCGTGCATTGCTGCAGCAAAAGGTTCTCGATTTGCGCGGCCAGCAGCTTTAGGTCCCTCCCATCATCAGGCGGCTGTCCTGACGCAGGATGCGGGTGAGAAACTGGCACACCGCCTCGACCCGCGCTACATGGCGCAAGTCTTCGTGCACCACCAGCCAGTAACTACGCTCAACCGAAACCTGTTGTGGTAGAACCACCTGCAGCTGCGCCTGTCTTTGCGCCATGAAGCAATGCACCAGACCAAGGCCGATTCCGTCGAGGATGGCATTCAGCTGCGCACTGACATTGCTACTGCGAAACACGACATGCGCATTCTTGATGGTATTTTCAAAGAAGCGCAGTTCCGGCATTTCTATCAAGTCGTCGATATAGGCGACAAAATCATGCACAGCCAGGTCCTCGATACTGGCAATCGGTGCATGCGCCTCCAGATACTCCTTCGTGGCGTATAACTGCAGACGATAATCGCAGAGTTTCCAGGCAAACAGACGGCCGCTTTCCGGCCGCGAGAAATGAATCGCAATATCCGCCTCGCGCTTGGACAGGCTCATGCGTCGGGTTTCGGCTACCAGCTCGATTTCGATATCCGGGTGTTCGCGCCGGAACGCGGCGACGTGGCGTGATATCACCTGCGACC
>CAXBMV010000052.1:0-10256 GCA_963976575.1 uncultured Gammaproteobacteria bacterium
CAGCGCGATCAGTGTTTACAATGAAGTGCTGCGGCGGCGCGCCGACTTAATGCCGATTTTGATGCGCGGATTTTATTACCACCGCTTCGGCGAAGAAGCGCCGGGTGAGTCGCCGATTACGGAAGAAAGCGTACCTGTTTTCAGCTTCACCGACGGCTATCTCAGCATCAATTACCTGCGCTCTTATATCGAAATGGCTGCCGAAGAAATGCAGCAGGCCTTCAGCGAAAACGAGCGGGCTGCGCTGGATTTAATCGATGAAATCGCACATGACCCCGGCTTTGCATTGAAATTCATCACCCAGCCGGGAGAGGCAGTGTTCTTCAACAACCAGACCATGCTGCATAATCGCACGGCATTTCAGGATTCGGATATTCCCGAGTTAAAACGACATTTCATGCGTCTCTGGCTGGTATCTCACGATCCCAGGCCGGTTTGTGACAGCCTCAGAATTTACGAGGGGCGCGGCATAGAGGCGCAGCAGGGTCGCGGGACTTACTTCGAGGGTGATTTAAACTACAGTCGCTTCGAAGATGACAAGGCGCGCATGTAGTTTTTCAGGTCAAGGCCGAAAAATCGCCGGCGAATCGACTCACCCACTCCCGGGTAGCCTGCTCTCCGCTTAATTTCCGACCCTCGGTCTTCTCTATCTCACTGCGAAAACTTTCGATCTGGCAAATATGCTCGACCACTTTCAGGCGCTCTACTTCTTCCGCGTCACTGAATTCAAGGCCAATTTCGTAACCTGCTGCAGATTTTTTGCACCACACCACCTTGCCACTGAGACTGGATTCCTGCTTCAGCAAAGGACAGCCCACCTTGATAACTTCGTCCAGCTCAAGCTTGTCGTCGGCGATAAAGGAGAGGCCGCCATGGCTGATATTGTTGATGCTGTCGCTAAGATTACTGTTGTATTCCACACGAACTTCTACGGGCACGCCGGTGACATGGCGAACGTGTTTGCGAATTACGGTAGTGTCTTCGTCCATTGCTGCAAATCTCCTGATCAGCCGGGCTTTAATCCCGGCAATATAGCAGAGTTGGTCGAGTTTGAAAGCCTGTCTGTCGCCCGGGAAGGTTCAGGCGTTGAGGTTCTTTTTCACGGTTGCCACGACTTCATTGCCCTTGCCGAGGTATTCGAGGTCGTCAAAGCTGGATAGCCTGGCAACAACTATGCCGCGACCGTGCGGGTCGAAGGCGCGGCTGGGGTCGAAATCCATGTAAGGCGTCCAGTCGAAGCCCTTGCCCTGATCGCGTATCGTAATCAGCACCGACTCGGCAGTGACCTTGAATTCCAGCTCGACGTAGGCGTTTGTGTTATCACTGGACTTGAGGCGGCGCTCCACTTCGTACTGCCATTTACCGCTGCGCATCAACACGCTCTTCTCGTCGTAGCCTATGCCGAGATTGCCGTGTTCGAGACCGTTGATAAGTAATTCTGAAATTCCGGTGACGACGCGGTGCGGTTCCGGGCAGATGTGTGCCATTTGCGAGGCCACCATGGTGCATTCCTGTAGATCGCGGATCTTGAATTTACCGCTGGTCATCAGTTTGAAAATCTGCCTTCCTTCGCGCAGCGTTTCCTGCAGGCTTTTGTATTGGGCTCGATCCTGCACCGCGCCGCGCACCACCGCCTTGAGCACATCGCCCTCGTAGGGTTTAGTGAGGTAGTAGTAGGCACCGGCTTTCAGGCCATCGACTATATCCTGTTTTTCAGACTTGGCGGTTTGCATGATGACCGGCGTCTGCTCCATCAGCTCGTGATCCTTGATATTGGTGAGCAGCTCCATACCATCCATGACTGGCATCATGCGATCGAGTATGATGACGTCGAATTTTTCCGGGTTGGCTTGCAGCAGGGACCAGGCCTGTTCACCGTTACCCGCCTTGATCAGCTGGTAATCATCTGTTTCCAGATGTGCTTCGATGATTTCAAGGTTCAGAGGTTCATCGTCGACTATCAATATAGTTGCTGTTGTATTGCCCAAACCTTTCCTCCCTTGTGGGTCTATGCGTGAGCATGACTGCTTGATGAAGTTTCATCCTATTTGATAGGGTTTCATCTTCCAAATCAAGTATTGCCAACCGCGACGCTATTAGGCGATGATTCGCAGTGTTTTTGCCAGGGCGATCCACACAGAGCAGGCCAATGACTTATTCTTTTAGCAGTTCCGATTTCAAGGCGCAACCCTATTGGTGGGACGAAACCGAACCCGAAGCATCGAGCTCCGGTGAGTTACCTGCGAAGACCGATGTATTGATCATTGGTTCTGGCTATACCGGGCTGCACTGCGCGCTGGAGACAGCCCGGGCCGGTAGACAAACCCTGGTGATAGACGCCGAAGCGGCTGGATGGGGTTGTAGCACGCGTAATGGCGGGCAGATTAGCGGTGAAATAAAGCCTGGCTATGAACAGCTCAGCCGGCAGCATGGCCAGGATAAAGCCTTCGCGCTGGTTGCCGAGGCGCGCCGGGCGCTGGAATGGCTGGGAGAATTCGTAGAGGACGAGTCGCTGGAGTGTGAGTATCGGCGTTGTGGCCGCTTTGTCGCGGCGCATAATCCGGCGCGTTTCAAGGCACTGGTGGCGTCGGCGAAGCAGCAGCCTGCCGGGCTGGAACAACCCCTGCACATCATTCCTCCTGGCGAGCAGGCCAGCGAAATCGATAGCGAGTATTACCATGGCGGGATGGTGATAGAGCACCATTGCTCGCTGGATCCGGCGAAATACCACCGCGGCCTGATGCGTCTGGTCCAACAAAGCGGTGCCGAAATACAGGGGCATTGCCGTGCTCTGGAAATTACTAAAACAGGGGAAGGATTTCGCGTCACCACCAGCCGTGGCGTCATAGAAACGCGCGACCTGGTGATAGCCACCAGCGGCTATACCGGGACATTAACCCCCTGGCAGCAACGCCGCATCATTCCTATCGGCAGCTATATGCTCGCCACCGAGGAGATGCCGCTCGAACGCGCCGCCCAACTCATGCCGCGTGACCGTGTATTCAGCGATACGCGCAAGTTGATCGTCTATTTCAGGCGCTCGCCGGATGGCAGGCGACTGTTATTTGGTGGCAGGGTGTCGGTGTTCGAGTCCGATGCGGTGAAGAGCCTGCCGGCGCTGCGCCAGGAAATGTTGCGCATCTTTCCACAATTGCAGGATGTCGCCATCAGCCACAGCTGGATGGGTTTCGTCGGCTTCAGTTTCGATTACCTGCCGCATCTGGGCAGGCAGGACGGAATTTACTACGCGATGGGTTATTGCGGCTCGGGCATCTGTCTGGCCAGTTATTTCGGAAATCGTCTGGGTCAGCAATTGTTGCAAAAGCCCGGGTCAGAAATAGCCTTCAATCAGGTCAGGTTTCAAACCCGACCCTTGTACAAAGGCAAGCCCTGGTTCCTCGCCAGTGCGGTGCGCTATTACCAGCTGCGGGATCGTTTCTTTTGATCTGGTGGCATCGGGAAGTGTCTGACAACTAGCAGGCACAGGGTTAAAGCAGCACCAGTGTCGCCAGCGCGAGTAGCAACCCCATGCTGGCAATATCCGTAATCGTGGTCAGAAAAATCGTCGACGCGGTGACCGGGTCTGCGCCCAGGCGACGCAGGCATAGTGGCACTATGACGCCAATGACGCCGCTGATCACACAGGCACCCAGCATGGCGACGAAGACCACCATGGCCAGCGTCAGGGCCGCTTCATTGCCGCCCATCGTGGCGTAGGCGTACATACCCAGTGCGGCAGTGCCACCGACCAGCAAGCCGTTTCCGAAGCCAAGCAGTGCCTCCTTGCGCAATAAGCCGCCTTCCATGCCTGGTTTCAGTTCGTTCAGAGTCATGCTGCGCAGGGTTACCGCAAGCGCCTGGCAGCCGGTATTACCCGATTGCCCGGCGAGTATTGGCAGAAATACCGCCAGTACCACGATTTGCGCAATGGTGTCTTCGAACAGGCCGACCACTGAACCGGCGACGAATGCGGTAAGCAGGTTCAGCTGCAGCCATGGATGGCGCATCAACAGGCATTTGAACCAGGGCGTACCGATATGTTCTTCCTTGCCGACACCGACCATTTGTCCTGTTTGTGCGGTGAGCGCTACCGTGCGTCGTTCGAACATGGCGTAACCGCGAATCTGTCCTACCAGACGGTGATCGTCGTCGCATACCGGGTATATCGGGTAATGCCGTAGCAGCGCGGCCTGCACGGAATCATTCAGCGAGTTGGCGGCGTTGAAGTAAAAGGGATCTGAAATCATCAAGTCTTCGAGGCTGTCCTCTGCGCTGGCAAACAACAGGTCGCGCAACACCACCAGACCCAGCAGGGTCATGTCGGTTTCAACCACGAAGGCGTAAATGATCTGGCGGGTGGCCGCCGTCTGGCGCAGGGCTTCGATCAGTTCTGCGACCTTCATCGTTTTCGGGAAGGCATCCAGCGGCGCCTCCATAATACGGCCGACACTGTCTTCGGCATAGCTGAGATTAACCGACCATTGCTCACCGATTTGTTCGTGTATTTGCGGGGATAACAGCGCCGCTTTCTTTTCGTCCATGTGCGAGAGTATGCGCACCGCAAGGTCCGGGCTCAGCTTCTCCAGCACCTTGGCGATGACCGCGTCCGACTGGCGTTCCAGCAAAACCAGCGCATCCAGCGGTGCGCGCCGCATCACCGCCACACTGAGTTGCTGTATACGCTCATGCTGGGTTGTTTCGATTGGAGCTTTCTTGTCACTCATGGTGTTCTCTTGGGCCAGGGTCGTGGTGGCGATGCCGGCATGGTCGCGAAAGGTGGTCAGGTTGTGTGGGTAGTAATTTTTATCGGCGTTTAAAAACCAGTGGAAACTCATCGCCATGTATTGCTTCGCCAACCTTCAGGCGCTCAGCCAGGCCCGGAAAGGGTGGCGAGGTTTCGCCGCTGCGCTGAGCGTATACGGTATCGTCGCCGAGCCAGCGTGCGGCGTAACCGCGGCGACGATGCTGAGCCGACAGGTTGGAGGGTGCGCCATGCACCGTCAGAAAATGAAAAGCGATGGCGTCGCCGGGCTCCAGCGACCAACTGCGGATATCATAGTTTTCCCGCTGCGCGTCGATATCGGGCATGGTTTCAAGGGCCGCATCGGCGTGATCGTAATCTATGCCGCTGAACTTGCGTGGCACGAACCAGCGCCCCCAGTCGTGCGAGCCGGCGATGAATTCGGGGCAGATCTTCTGCTCAACAGGGTCCAAAGGTATCCACAGGCTGCAAACCTGGCGGCCATCGACACAGTAATAAGGCTGGTCGTGATGCCAGGGCGTGATCTTGTCGGTGCCGGGTTCCTTGACCAGTACGTGCTCGTGAAAAATACGCGCCGTGTTTGAGCGCATCAAGTCTGCGGCGATTTCGGCCACCGGCGATTCAAACATGAAACTGCGATACTCGTCGATGCGATTCCAGTTGCAATAGTCGCCGAAGAAGCGTCCCGGTTGCCCGGGTTCAAGATACTCGCGCCCCCAGGGGCCGGGTTCGCGCATATTGGTTTCTACGCCTTCGCGCAGTTTGTCGATCCAGTCGCTGAAGTACCCACGCAATAGCAAGACGCCGTCTTTTGTAAAATCCGCTATCTGCTGATCGTCCAGTATCGCCATGTTAGTTGCCTTCGACGATACACAGGTCGCGAATCGAAGCCTTGCGGGCAAAGCCCAGTGCTTTCTGGTAAGCCTCGGACTGGTAGCAGCGTTCGGCGTCTTCTACGCTGGGGAAACGCACTACCACATTGCGCGCGCGCTCCTCGCCCTCCAGCCAGACGGTGCGGGTACCGCGAGCGAGAAACTCGCCGCCGTGTTCCTCGATGGCGCCGGTTGCAAGACTGGCGTATTCGCTATAAGCATCGGCGTCGGTGACGGTGACATGGGCAATCCAGTAGGCGGACATTTTCAACACTCCGGGAAACTAAAGGTGGTTATGTTAGCACCAAAAAGCTATCGTCGGCAGCCTATGAACAAGTCGAAAATCAAACGACATCTGGATGCGCTGGCGCAGCAGGATGAGGTCCTGCGCGGCAAGCTCTCAGAGTATGGGTACCCGCCACCGCGTATTCGCGAGGCAGGCTTTGAAACCTTTTTATCGATTATTGTTTCGCAGCAGATTTCGACCGCTTCGGCCGCTGCGGTGATGCGAAGACTGCGCGAAAAACTTCCCCTGCTGGAAGCCGACAAGATACTCGAACTGGGTGAAGAGGGCTTGCGTGCGGCTGGTTTTTCCAGGCCCAAGATCGGCTACACGCTCGGTCTTGCTCGTGCTATCGACGGTGGCGAGTTCGACGTCGACGCGCTCAAACATATGGATGACGATAGCGCCATCGAGTCGATTACCTCGTTGAAAGGTCTGGGGCGCTGGAGCGCCGAGATTTACCTGATGTTCTCGCTGCAGCGGATGGATATTTTTCCGGCGGGCGATCTCGCGCTGCGCGTTGCCCTGCAAAAGTTGCGTGGCATCGAGCAGCTGCTGAGCGAAAAACAGGCGCGCGAACTGATGCAGGACTGGGCACCTTACCGCAGCGCCGGCAGCCTGTTCCTGTGGCATTTCTACCACGGTGCGCCGACCTGAATTCTTCTGTCACCCTGTTCACAAAACACCACTTGTTGGCCAACAGGCTAGCGATTATATTTGCGCGATGATAGAGCAGTTAATCGATCTCGAACGTTTCCCGCTACACCGTCTGGACAGCCTCTCTGGGCAACAGCTGGTTGAGCAATGCATAGCTGACCTGTCCCAATATGGCATGTTTACGCTGCGCGGTTTTGTTCGTCCCGAGGCTGTCGATAGCATGTTGCCGCAGCTGTTGCACAAGTTCGCCAACGAGGCTTACCGGCATGCACGCCAGCATAATATTTATTTTCGAAATGATATCGATGACATCGCTGCAGATCACCCTGCGCTTGCGCTGCATAATTCCGCCAACCAGACGCTCTGCGGTGACCAGATTAGTGACAGCCCGTTGAACCGGGTTTACGAATGGCCGGCGCTGGTCGAATTTCTCGCGCGCGTCATGCAAAAGTCGCAACTCTATCCGATGGAAGATCCCCTGGCGCGTGCCAACGTCATGGCTTATCACCATGGTTCCGAATTCACCACCACCTTGTTACTGCAGGCGCCGCAGGCGGGTGCCGAGTTCCAATACCGTCAGGCGCTGCGTTCCGAGGAAGATCCAAACTACGAGGGCGTCGCCAGGCTGTTGCGTGGTGAAGACCCCGGGATTCATTCTCTAGGCCTCGCGGCTGGGGACCTGAATGTCTTCATGGGAAAAAATACCGCTCACAGGGTTACAGTCAGCGAGGGCGATCAGCCTCGCGTGATCGCAGTGTTTTCCTATTACGAAACCCCGGGGAAATTGTTTTCCGCCGAGGAGCAACTCGGTTTTTACGGGCGTAGTGTCAAACCGGCCGGGTGAAGCGGTGGAAGCGCAGGCATAGCAGGCAGGAGGCAACGGCGAGTCCGATCGCCAGCCCCCACCACAGCCCGGCACCCCCCATCTGGTAATAAAAAGCGAGCAGGGCACCGCCGCCTATTCCAAGCACCCAGTAGCCAAATCCTGCTATCCACAGCGGCACCAGGTTATCTTTCATGCCGCGCAGGGCGCGCGTCGCAGTTGCCTGCAAGGTGTCAAATACCATGAAAAAGGCCGCGATGACGAGGAATTGGGTCGCCATCTGTGAAACTTCGGCGAAGCCCGGATCCTGTGGCGATATGAAGACCAGGATAATGTTGTCAGCGAATAACAGCGGTACCGCGATCAGGCTGGAAGTCAAAATTATGACCAGCTTCATGCCGAGAAAACCAGCCCGTCGCGCTGCCGCGATGCTGTTTTGCCCGACCGCCTGGGCAACGCGGATCATGGTCGCCTCGGCCAGGCCGAAAGCCATCACGAAGGGTATGCCGGCCCAGGCGATGACGATTTCATAGGCCGCCAGGGTTTTTGCACCTATTACCCCGGAAAGTATCGAGGTGGCGACGAATAGCCCGGCTTCGAGAAAGGCCAGCCCACCGACAGGCCATCCCAGCCAGAGGATTTCACGGAAGCTGGGCCAGTGTATTGTCCATCTGCCGAGGAAAATGCCATAGCCACGAAACAAGGGCTTGCGGTATACGTGTAAGGCCAGCGCGAAAAACATCATCCAGGAAACCAGCGTGGTTGCCAGCCCGGCGCCGAATAGCCCGAGTGCTTCGATGCCATAACCACCGTAGACAAACCACAGCGTAAACAGGTAATTCAGGACGACGGCGGCAATGGAAATCAACATGATTGATACCGTTTGCGATAACACCGCAACAAAATTTCTGAACACGGCAAACCACAACACCGGCAGAACCGCTGGGCTCAGGCCCTTCAGATATTCCTGTGCCAGTTCGACGACGCGAGGGTCCTGCCCTGTTACCAGCAGCGCCAGGTCGAGATTCCACACCAGTATCATGGCTGGAATTCCAATGGCAGTAGCAACAAACATCCCCTGTACCACGGCCCGGCCGAGTTCCTCGGTTTTGCCGGCACCCTGGGCCTGCGCGGCGAGCACGCCAACGATGGAAAGCAGCGCCATTAGTACAACCAGGATTTCGAAGGAGAGGTCGCCGGCTATGCCCACTGCGGCCAGCGACAGGTAGCCGAGCTTGCCCACCAGCATCTTGGTCGTGATAAACATCGCATACTCGGCGGTGTAAGCAGCCGAGAGGGGGATAGCGATGGTAAAAAAAAGTTTTAGCTCGTTTCGCAACGAGTTTTCAGGGGCTGTCATTGGGTGTAACGGTTGTGCAGGTGGCGGTAATGTAGACTAATTTACCCACCGGTGAAAGCCGTATCTTTGTGACCATTACTGGCTCTGTCGGGTCTGTTTTTGCAACGGCTGAAAATGACCCTGACTAATGCCCTCATAAAATAGACTTTGTCTTGGGCCGCTTATATGGTGTACATTAATATACGAAGTCGCGCGTCAATCATATAACAAATAGATTCAAACAAGCTAAGGAGAACAACATGAAAATAACAGGCAAGATCGCCTTGATCTCGTTTATCGCTGCCATTATGGGCGGTGGTAATGCCCTGGCAGCACAGCAATTCGTTTCCATAGGTACCGGCGGTGTCACCGGGGTTTACTACCCGACTGGCGGCGCAATCTGCCGACTGGTGAACAAGGACCGCAAAGAGCACGGAATCCGCTGCTCGGCCGAGTCTACCGGTGGATCGATCTACAATATCAACACTATCCGTACCGGTGAGCTGGAATTCGGTGTAGCCCAGTCTGACTGGCAGTATCACGCCTACCACGGTACTTCGAAGTTCGAAGACCAGGGTGCATTCACAAAGCTGAGAGCAGTGTTCTCGGTACACCCTGAGCCAGTAACCGTCATCGCCAGCGATAGCTCGGGTATTAAAAATATTACCGACGTGAAAGGCAAGCGCATGAACATCGGCAACGCCGGTTCCGGTACCCGCGGTACCTGGGAAGTCATAGAAGAGGCTCTCGGCTGGACCCGTGACGATCTGAAACTGGCTGCCGAAATGAAATCGGCGGAAACCGGTCAGGCCGTATGTGACGGCAAGATCGATGCTTATTTCTGGCTGGTTGGTCATCCCTCGGCATTGACCCAGGAATCGCTGGCTACCTGTGATGCTCACCTGGTGAGTGCAACCGGTAAAGCGATCGACAAGCTGGTGAAAGACAATTCGTTTTATCGTAAAGCGGTTATCCCTGCCGGCATGTACAACAACAAGGAAGATATCCAGACCTTCGGTGTTGCGGCGACTTTCGTGAGCAGCTCGGACGTCTCTGACAAGGTTGTGTATACCATCGTGAAAGCGGTTTTCGATAACTTTGATGACTTCAAGAAGCTGCACCCGGCGTTCGCAAACCTGACCGAAAAGGAAATGATCACCGATGCGATTTCCGCACCCCTGCACAACGGTGCGATCAAGTACTACAAGGAAAGAGGCTGGATGTAATCACAGCTTGATGTATTACGGACGGGTCGCTTTGCGGCCCGTTTGTTTATAGCTAACTATAAAAATTTTAGAAAAGGGGAGAACAAATGGCGGATCCAGCACCCAGAAGCGCGCAGGATGAAATTGTAGCCTCGGTAGAAACCGGTGGCAGAAGCCCGACCGGTGGGGTTGGCAAGTTTATCGCCGGTACCGCATTCACCTGGGCCCTGTTCCAGCTTTACATCGCCTCCAACCTGCCATTCTGGTTGACCGATGTTACCGGTATCAGCCTGGTGGTGACCAATTCCGATTTTT
>CAXBMV010000053.1:0-10231 GCA_963976575.1 uncultured Gammaproteobacteria bacterium
CTTCGAGCACCTTGACCTTAACAACATCGCCTTCGGTAAGCTTGTCGGTTACGTTCTCGACACGCTCATCCGAAATTTGCGAGATGTGTACCAGTCCGTCCTTGCCCGGCAGGATATTGACGAATGCGCCAAAGTCCATGATCTTGGCAACCTTGCCTTCGTAGATCACACCCACTTCGACTTCCGCCGTCACCTGCTCGACACGACGTCTGGCTTCCTCACCTGCGGCTCTTTCAACCGAGGCAATCTTGACCATGCCGTCATCGTCAACTTCGATGGTAGCGCCGGTTTCTTCGGTAATCGCGCGAATGGTTGATCCACCTTTTCCGATGACATCGCGGATTTTCTCCGGATTGATCTTGAAGGTAATCAGTCGCGGTGCATAGTCTGACATTTCCGAGCGGCTTTCGGTGAGGACCTTGGCCATTTCGCCAAGTATAAACAAGCGGCCTTCTTTTGCCTGATCCAGTGCCTTTTGCATGATCTCGGTGGTGATGCCATCGATCTTGATGTCCATCTGCAAGGCGGTAATGCCGTCATTGGTGCCGGCTACCTTGAAATCCATATCACCGAGGTGATCTTCGTCGCCGAGGATATCGCTTAGAACGGCAAATTTGTCGCCTTCCTTGATCAGACCCATGGCAATACCTGCTACCGGGGCTTTTAAAGGAACACCGGCATCCATCAGCGCCAGGCTCGCGCCACAGACGCTGGCCATGGAGGAGGAACCATTCGATTCGGTAATTTCTGATACAACCCGGATTACATAGGGAAAGTCATCCATATGCGGCATGACTGCCTGCACGCCACGCTTGGCCAGTCGGCCATGGCCGATTTCGCGACGCTTGGGTGTGCCAACACGACCCGTTTCGCCAACACTGGACGGCGGGAAGTTGTAATGCATCATGAAACTTTCCTTGCGCGAACCTTCGATTGCATCGATCAACTGTGCATCACGACCTGTACCCAGGGTGGTGACTACCAACGCCTGAGTCTCGCCACGGGTGAATACAACCGAGCCATGTGCGCGCGGCAGTACGCCGGTGCGAATGGAGATAGGACGTACGGTAGTGGTATCGCGTCCGTCGATACGCTTTTCACCAGCGGTGATGCGTCCACGTACGATAGATTTTTCGAGTTTGCCTACGGCGTCGCGAACTTCACCTTCAGCGGGTGATGCTTCGCTATCGCTAACCAGCGCAGCGCAAACCTGCTTACGAATTTCACCAAGCTTGTTCTGGCGTTCCATCTTGTCGGCGATCGAGTAGGCGGCAGTTATGGCTGCTTCGCCCTCTGCCTTGACCTGGTCGGCCAGCGACTGGTTGACGGGCACTCCCTGCCAATCCCAGGAGGCTGTATTCACTTCTGCAGCAAGTTCTTCGATTGCGGTAATCGCCTGTTGCATTTGTTCGTGTCCGTAGACGACAGCACCGAGCATGACATCTTCGGAAAGACAATTGGCTTCAGATTCAACCATCAGAACGGCATTCCTGGTTCCCGCGACCACCAGATCGAGGTCTGACTCGGCAACCTGAGTATTGGTCGGGTTGAGGATATAGCTGCCATCCTTGTAGCCAACACGAGCTGCGCCTATGGGGCCATTAAAGGGGATTCCGGAAATCGCCAGCGCGGCGGAGGTACCGATCAGCGCGGGGATATCAGGATCGATATCGATGTTCATCGAAACAACGGTTGCTACCACCTGGACTTCATTCATGAAGCCTTTCGGAAACAATGGCCGGATCGGCCTGTCGATTAAACGACAAGTGAGTGTTTCCTTTTCGCTGGGTCGCCCTTCGCGCTTGAAAAAACCACCGGGAATTCTACCCGCGGCGTAGGTTTTTTCGATGTAATCAACGGTAAGCGGGAAAAAATCACGCCCCGGGTCAGCGGTCTTACGCGCTACTACGGTAACCATTACTACTGTTTCGCCCATATTGACGAAAACGGCACCGTCTGCCTGGCGAGCTATCTCACCGGTCTCGAGACTAACTTCGTGCTCGCCATACTGAAATGTCTTTTTAATAGGATTCACTTTTTTCTCACTAATTAACGACGCAATCCGAGTTTTGCGATCAGGTCTTTATATCGCTGCTGGTTCTTGGACTTTAAATAATCCAGTAGATTGCGACGCTGGTTGACCATTTTCAATAACCCGCGGCGCGAGTGATGGTCGTGTATATGCTCTTTGAAGTGCTCGGTTAAATGACTGATTTGATGAGACAGTAGTGCAACCTGTACCTCGGGTGACCCCGTATCACTTTCAGCTTGCCGAAAATCGCCGATGATAGTTGCCTTCTGTTCAGCTGACATTGCCATGTAAAAAACCTCTGTAGGCCCGAAAAAGGCAGGTATTCTACCTATCTGGGCATGTGGTAACAAGAACTTTCCTGTGAATAATCCAAGTAAATGATACAGACTGCCAATAGCAGGTTTATCCCGCTGTATTCATTAACCTTTTTGCCACCAGACGGCCATCGTCCAGTGCTTCTCCAAGACCGATAAAAACGCCTTCGACAGACACCAGGCGAAGAATCCCCTCTGGCTTGTCTGCGTCACGCTGCAATACCTTTCCCTGCTGCAATTGCAGACAGTCTGATTCGCTTAAAATCACTTCTGGAAAATCGATCAGCGCCGCGGATACCGGTAACAGCAGCGCTTCGATTTCGTCCATGCCCTGCTCCAGCAAATGGCCCAGCTGGTCGATGGAGAAGCTTTCCTGCTGCCAGAAAGGTGCCACAGCGGTACGTCTCAATTCGCTCAGGTAGGCGCCGGTTTCCAGCGCAACACCAATGTCTTCGGCCAGGGTCCTGATATAGGTGCCCTTGGAACAATGCACGTCTATGACCAGTTGATCATCCTCGCAGGAAAGCATCTCAAGCGCGTGGATTTGTATGCTGCGCGGTTTGCGCTCTACCTCCCTGCCCTGACGCGCCAATTGATACAGGCGCTTACCTTCGTGCTTGATCGCCGAATGCATCGGTGGAATCTGTTCTATTTCGCCTACAAAGCCACGCAGCACCTGCTCGACCCGGTCCCGTTCCGGGAGACTATGCTCCTGCCGGCTTATTTCGCCTTCGGCGTCCCCCGTAGTTGAGGTCTGCCCCAGGCAAATCGTGGCGCGATAAGTCTTGCTGGCATCGAGCAGGTAGCTGGAAAACTTGGTTGCTTCGCCAAAACAAAGCGGTAACACCCCGGTGGCAAGAGGGTCAAGACTGCCACAATGCCCTGCCTTGCGCGCCCTGAACAAATGCCTGGCCTGTTGCAATGCTCGACTGGAACTGACCCCGGTTGACTTATCCAGAAGCAAAATACCGTCGATAGCACGAAACCCCGCGGGGCTGGATGACCCCCTCCCCATCAGACTTCGGATTTGCTCTTATCGCTCGCAATAGCCGAGGCTATCAAATCCGACATTTGACGACCACGAATATCGGTATCGTCATATACAAAGCTCAGCTTTGGCGTTATTCGCGCTTTCAAAGTCTTGCCGATTTCACGCTGCAGGAAGCCACTGGCACTGGTCAGGGCAATCTTGGTATCACCAGCATGCTCGGGATCGAGAACGCTGAAATAAACCTTGGCGTGTGACAAATCCTTGCTCACCTGCACTTCGAGTATGCTCGGCGCCATCAGGCGCGGATCCTTCAACTCGTTGCGCACGAGTGAGGCCAGCTCGCGTTGTATCTGCGATGCTATGCGCTCACTGCGGGAATAATCCTTCGGCATTAGTCGAGCGAGCGAGCAATTTCAACACGCTCAAATACTTCGATCTGGTCGCCGGGTTTGACGTCGTTGTAGTTTTTCACCGCGATACCGCATTCGGTACCCATGCGAACTTCCTCAACGTTATCCTTGAATCGGCGTAGAGATTCCAGTTCGCCCTCGTAGATGACCACATTATCGCGCAGTACCCGGATTGGCTGGCCTTTGCGAACCACGCCTTCGATGACCATGGACCCGGCCACGTCACCAAACTTCGGCGAACTGAACACGTCTTTGACCTGCGCCAGACCAATAATGTTTTCCTTTGACTCGGGAGCCAGCATGCCGGACATGATCGCCTTGACGTCATCGATGATGTTGTAAATGATGCTGTAGTATCGAATATCGACACCGTAATCACCGGCCACGCGTTTGGCAGCCGCGTCTGCACGTACATTAAAACCTATGACCAATGCGTTCGAGGCGGCGGCGAGGTTGATATCGGATTCGTTAATGCCTCCGACACCGGTTGAAACCAGCTTGGCGCGCACTTCGTCGGTAGAAAGTTTTTCCAGTGATTCGCGTATCGCTTCGGAACTACCCTGCACGTCGGCTTTGATCAGTACATTGACCTCGGATACCGCACCGTCGGCCATTACGTCAAACATGCCCTGCAACTTGGTCTTTTGCTGATCGGCCAGTTTGTTCTCGCGTATTTTGACTTCGCGAATTTGCGCAAACTCACGCGCCTTGCGTTCGTTATCGACGACGAATACTTCGTCACCCGCCTGTGGGACACCGGACAGACCCAGCACTACAGTAGGCATGGAAGGTCCAGCCGTCTTGACGCTGGCGGAAGATTCGTCATACATGGCCCGTATGCGACCATACTGGGTACCTGCCAGCAGCATTTGACCCTGTTGCAACATACCTGACTGCACCAGTACCGTGGCGATAGGACCGCGTCCCTTGTCCAGCGACGCCTCGATGACGATACCGCGGGCATTACCCTTGGCGACCGCTTCGAGTTCGAGTATTTCAGATTGCAGTAACACTGCGTCCAGCAGTTTATCTACGCCTTCACCGGTAATCGCCGATACGTTGATAAAGATATTTTCCCCACCCCATTCTTCCGGGATGACTTCCAGTACCGCGAGTTCATTCTTGACTCTGTCGGGATCGGCATCTTCCTTGTCGATCTTATTCACCGCGATCACCAGCGGCACACCCGCCGCTTTGGCGTGTTGCATGGCTTCCTTGGTTTGCGGCATAACGCCGTCGTCGGCTGCCACTACCAGGATGACGATATCGGTAGCCTGAGCACCACGCGCGCGCATTGCTGAAAACGCGGCATGACCGGGGGTATCGAGAAAGGTAATCATGCCCTTTCCAGTTTCTACGTGGTAAGCACCTATATGTTGGGTAATGCCACCAGCCTCACCCGAGGTAACCCGGGACTTGCGAATATAATCCAGCAAAGACGTCTTGCCGTGGTCGACATGACCCATGATGGTTACCACAGGCGCACGGGTTACCTTGTCTTCACCGACCTGTTCGGCGGTTTCGATCAATTCTTTTTCGAAATCATCATCGCTGGCCGCGGTGGTCACGCTATGACCCATTTCTTCGACTACCAGGGTGGCCGTATCGTGATCAAGAATTTCATTAATAGTCGCCATGGTACCGATTTGCATCAACACCTTAATCACATCACCTGCCTTCACAGCCATGCGCTGGGCCAGATCGGCAACGGTGATCGCCTCGGGAATTTCAATCTTACGTATGACCGGGGCGGTCGGCTTTTCAAAACCATGCAGGTTCTTCAGGTCGTGTGCCTGACGCTGCCCCTTCTTGAATTTCTGCTTGCGATTAGGCTGATGTGCAGATTCCTTGACGTGTAATTCCTTGCGTCCATAACGCGTATGCTTGTCGTCCTTTTTGCCATGCTTGCCCGGCTTGTTGTCCTTGTTCTCTTTGTTTTCTTCGCTAGCAACCGCGGCGCTGGCCTTGGCGGCCTCTTCCAGGGCCAGCATCGCAGCCTGCTCTGCCGCTGTGGCGGCCTCGGCTTCGGCGCGCTGCTGTTCGATAATCTTTTTCGCTGCCTCGGCTTCCAACAGACTCTTCTCGTAAGCCTTCTTTTCCGCCTGGGCACGCGCATCCGCTTCGGCCTGCCTCGCTACTTCGGCTTCCGCCTGGGCAGTTTGCTCGGCCTGCATGGCCTGCTCGTCCAGCTGTTCTTTCTCGACCTGGTTTTGCTCGTCGATCACAGCCTGTTCGACTTCTTCCTGCTGGCGCACTTCCTCGGCTTCGACGTCGGCGCGGCGCACATAGGTTTTCTTTTTGCGAACCTCGACATTAATCGTCTTGGTCGTGGTATTGCGTCCGGAATTACCGGACACCTTGATTTCGCTTTTGCTCTTGCGCCGCAGAGTGATTTTCTTCGGCCCACTGGCACCATCCTTGCCATGACTACTGCGCAGGGATTCGATGCCAGCGGCTTGCAATTGATCCATTAGTTTCTCGACACTAATGCCGATGACTTCAGAAAGTTGTTTTGCTGTTACGTTTGCCATGATTTTCTATCCCAATGAGCTGAATTACCAGTATCCATACGCCGTTTACTTTGCTTCTGCTTCCGCTTCCGCAAACCACGGCTCACGGGCTTTCATGATCAGTTTTCCAGCAAACTCGGCATCCAGTCCTTCGTTTTCTTCGAGTTCGTCGGTGGACTGTTCGGCCAGGTCTTCCATGGTGCATATACCGCGACGGGATAACTGCTGTGCCAGATCACTGGTCATAAACTCCATATTAAGCAGGTCATCCTGAGGTTCTCCAGCTTCGGCCGTCTCTTCCCTGGCGATCGCCTGGGTGAGCAGCGCATCGCGCGCGCGCCCACGAAGTTCCTCGACAATCTCCTCGTCAAAGTCTTCGATTTCCAGCAACTCGGATTCGGGGATGTATGCGACTTCGTCGATAGTAGTCAGGCCTTCCTGTACCAGGATGATCGCGACTTCCTCATCGACATCCAGCTGGCTCATGAAATTCTCCACCAACTGACGTGATTCACCTTCGGACTTTTCTTCAGCGGCCGACTCATCCATGACATTCAGTGTCCAGCCAGTCAACTGACTGGCCAGTTTGATATTCTGTCCGCCGCGTCCTATCGCCTGAGACAGTTTGTCTTCGGGCACTGCGATATCCATTGAATTGGAATCTTCGTCGATAACAATAGAGGTGACTTCGGCAGGCGACATTGCATTCACCGCAAATTGAGCCGGATTTTCATCCCATAAAATAATATCGACACGCTCACCGGCGAGTTCGTTGGAAACCGATTGCACACGCGAACCACGCATGCCCACGCAGGCACCTACCGGGTCCATACGCGGATCGTTGCTTTTCACCGCGATCTTGGCACGCATGCCGGGATCGCGCGCAGCGGAAATAATCTCGATCAGGTCCTGGCCTACTTCCGGAACTTCCAGCTTGAATAATTCGACCAGAAACTCAGGGGCTGTGCGGCTGATAAACAACTGCGGTCCACGCACTTCGGAGGCAATCTTGTAGAGATAACCGCGTACACGGTCACCGGGGCGTACCGATTCGCGAGGTATCATTTCTTCACGCGGAATAAATCCTTCGGCATTGTCACCGAGATCCACGTAGACGTTACCGCGTTCGACGCGCTTCACCTGACCCATGACAAGGCTACCCTCACGATCAGCGTAGGCGTCTATGACTTTGCGTCGCTCTGCTTCGCGTACTTTTTGTACTATGACCTGCTTCGCTGTCTGGGCGGCAATGCGACCAAACTCAACTGAGTCGATTTGTTCCTCGACGAAATCGCCGAGCTGAATATCGGGTTGATCGATCTGAGCTGCTTCCAGCGTGATCTGGTGCAGGGGTTCGTCCAGGCCGCCATTTTCGCCGACTTCGACGACTTCCCAACGACGATAGGTATCGTAATCACCGGTCTTGCGGTCAATATCAACCCGAACTTCGATGTCTTTCTGGTGTTTTTTGCGCGTCGCAGAGGCCAGGGCCGCTTCGATTGCTTCAAAGATAACTTCGCGATCTACACCCTTCTCGTTGGAGACAGTGTCCGCTACCAGTAGAATTTCTTTGTTTTCCATCGTCATTACTCGCAATAAATAAAAATACCCTGGCCGGCTTTCCTCGCCGCCAGACTTTAAATTTCGCCGACCAGTTGTGCCTTGGCAATATCGGCATAAGGCAATTCGAAAACTTCTCCGTCTACCTCGATACTGACTTTCCTGTCGTCGCCTGCTGCGCACAGCAAACCCTTGAAGTTCTTGCGCCCATTCAGCGCCACGGCCAGTGCTATTTTGGCGGTATGGCCGCTAAAGCGCGCGTAATCCTCGAACTTGAACAGCGGTCGGTTAATACCAGGCGATGAAATTTCCAGATCATAGGCCTGCTGTATTGGCTCCTCGACGTCGAGAATAGCGCTGAGCTGATGGCTGATCGCCGCGCAATCATCCAGGTTCACGCCCGCTTCGCGGTCGATATAAACCCGCAGGGTGCCGTGACCACTGCCATCGGCAAACTCGACTCCGACCAACTCATACCCCATGGCTTCCACCACAGGTTGAAAAAGTCCTGTTAAATCCTGCACTTACCTCATCCCGCAGCCTTGCTGCAAAATCCAATAAAAAAGGCCCATATAGGGCCTTTTAACTGACTACTGACTCGACTACCGGATCAACTCCGTCTTCGCCAGTTAAATGTAAACAACTTGAATGAAACATCCGAGTTGCCGTTACTACCCAAAAAAATTTGGTAGCGGGGGCAGGATTTGAACCTACGACCTTCGGGTTATGAGCCCGACGAGCTACCAAGCTGCTCCACCCCGCATCAGAGGCGCAGAATAATAGCTATGTTGAACGGAATTTACAAGGGGATTGTTCAGGCAAATGCAACTATGCAATATGCCATCAGTGTAGAAGGGAAAATACCCAGTGCAATCAGACTGAGCGCATTCGCGCTGAGTAACAGTTTCACGTCCAATGCCCCCTTGATACTAATGCTTTGTTCCTCTGCCGGAGTATCGAAATACATGACCTTGATAATACGCAGATAATAGAAAAGACCGATAACCGAGAGCAGTACTGCAACTACCGCAAGCCAGAGAAGGTCGACCTGAACCACCGATTGCAGCACGCTGAGCTTGGCGTAAAAGCCAACAGTAGGCGGAACACCAGCCATGGAAAACATCGCAATAGCGAGCAAGGCGGCATACCAGGGGCTGCTATTATTCAGTCCGGAAAGATCGCTGATGTTTTCCGCTTCGAAACCTTTGCGGTTCAACAGCATCAGCACCGCGAATGCCACCGCGGCAGTAATCGCGTAGGTAATCGTGTAAAACATTGCCGAAGCATAACCGTTGGCTGTTCCCGAGAGTATGCCCAGCAGGATGAAGCCGACATGCGATATGGTCGAATAGGCCAGCATGCGCTTGAAGTTGACCTGCGCGATAGCGATGATATTGCCTATGGCCATAGAAGCTATGGCCAGCACGATCAGCATCTGCGACCAGTCCAGTTGCAGGTCGGAGAGGCCGTCGACCAACAGGCGCATAGTCATCGCAAATCCCGCGATCTTCGGGGCCGTACCAATAAACAGGGTTACCGAGGTTGGCGCCCCCTGATAGATATCCGGCAGCCACATATGAAAGGGAACCGCGCCCAATTTGAAGCAGAGACCGACGATGATAAAGGTCAGTGCGAATCCGAGCGCTACCGGGTTCAACAGTATCTGGCTGCTTACCGCTGCCGATACCTCGCTTATATTCAGGGTTCCGGTAATGCCGTAAAAAATTGAAATGCCGTAAAGCAACAGACCCGATGCCATCGCGCCGAGGACGAAGTACTTCATCGCCGCCTCAGAAGCGCTCACCGAGTCCCGATTAAATGCAATCATCGCGTAGAGCGACAACGACAGCAGCTCCAGCCCGAGATAAACCAGCAGGAAGGAATGCGCCGAAATCATGATCATCATTCCCAGCGTGGCGAACAGGCCAAGCACATAATACTCACCCTTGTAGATGTCATGATCGATCAGATAATCGCGCGAGTAGACAAACACCAGGAAGGTGATCACGCAGACGGATATTTTCAGTACCACCGCGAGTTGATCGAGGATAAATGTCCCGGAGAAGGTGGTTACCGCACCCGCGGGCGCGACCGCTAATACCGCGCCGACTGCCAGCACCAGGGTCGCCAGTGATAGCAGCAAGGTAAAGCCACGCTTTTCCTGCGGCAGGAACAGGTCGACCACCAGCACCAGGCAGGTCATGCCGAGCATCACCATCTCCGGCAATGCCGGTAATAAATCGGGTTGAACGAACGCCGGGGTCATAGCTTGGTTACCGCGATGTGGTTGAGCAGGTTTTCAATGGTCGGATGCATCACATTGACCAGCGGGTCGGGCCACAGGCCTAGCGCCAGTACTGCGATAGCGAGCAGTGACAGAAACAGGACTTCGCGCCTGTTGACGTCGGTGAGTG
>CAXBMV010000054.1:0-10089 GCA_963976575.1 uncultured Gammaproteobacteria bacterium
TCATCGCCTGTTTCACGGCGACATATTCTTCGGCAGTGGTGAGCACTTCAATGCTGCCATCCTCGGCGACTATGACGTCTTCGGCGCCGGCCTCAAGAGCCGCTTCCATGATGCTGTCTTCGTCCTGATCGGGTGAATAAAGCAATACCCCGACGCTGGCAAACATGTAGGCCACCGAACCTGTTTGACCGAGATTGCCGCCGGCCTTGCTGAAGGCATGACGTACTTCGGCAACGGTGCGATTACGGTTATCGGAGAGACAGTCGACGATGAAGGCAACACCCGCGGGGCCATAGCCTTCGTAACGAATTTCTTCGAAATCCGAACCGTCGAGTTCGCCCGCGCCCCGTTTGATGGCGCGGTCTATCGGGTCTTTGGGAACGGATTGGGATTTTGCCTTGTCGACCGCGGTACGCAGCGAAGGATTGGCATCGAGGTCGGATCCACCGGATTTAGCCGCGACCACAATTTCGCGTATCAGGCGGGTAAAGAGTTTACCGCGCCTGGCATCCTGTGCCTTCTTGCGATGCTGGATATTTGCCCATTTGCTATGACCTGCCACTTGCAATTACCTCGGTACAAAATGGCGCTATCTTAGCATTATTTTGCAGCTGACGATTAAGCCTTGTTACCAACCCGGGGGGAGCTTCTTCTCGATGGTAATGTGCTTGCCTTCGATCGAAATATAACCACCGGTTTTCAGTTCCTTGAGGATACGGTGGACCATTTCGCGGGTAGCGCCAACGCGGCTGGCGATGTCCTGCTGGGTCAGTTTTTCGGTCACCAGCTTCTCACCGACTTCTTCTGCGTGCTTGTAAAGAACGCGTACCACCCGGTTGTAAACATCCTCGAGGGCGAGGCTGCTGACTTCTTCGGTTAAATCCTGGATGCGCTGGATGAGCAGGTCGATGATGCGCATGCTCACCGTGGGCTTGGTCAGCAGCGTGTCCATGAACACCTGGCGCGAAATCACGCCGAAGGTAGAGTCTTCGGTAGTGATTATGCTGGCCTGCCGGGGAATACCACCCAGAGGTGCGAGTTCGCCGAATGACTCGCGCTCACCGAGCGTGTTGATGATGATTTCCTTGCCCTTGTCGTTGTGCAGAAACACATCGACCTTGCCCTGCAATATCACGTAAAAAGAATCGGTATCGTCACCCTGGCTAACGATTACCGTATTCTTTGGAAACTGACGGATAACCGTTTGCGAAACTACGCTTTCGATATCGCCTTCGCCCATACCACGAAACAAGGTGGTATCAGATAATGTCTCGGTTAATGTTGCCATGGTCTTTGTTTAATACACATTGCGCAATCATTACTAAATTTTCGCCTGCAAGCAAGGTTAATCCGACCAGACGTCCACTATTAATGACTGCCCTCCCATTGCCTGCGGCTGAGCAATGCCCATCAATTGCAACACCGTGGGTGCTATCGCCGAGAGGTTGTCGCCTTCGCGCAAACGACTCACCGAGGCATCGATGACCAGGCAGGGCACCGGATGGTTCGAGTGCTGCGTATGCGGTTTGCCGCTTTGCGGATCGATCATTTCATCGCAATTGCCGTGATCGGAAGTCAGAATCACAGAGTAATTGTTAGCCAGCGCGGCTTCCAGCACCCGCCCCACCTCGCGGTCGAGCACTTCCACTGCCTCGATGATGGCGCTGCGTACCGCGGTATGCCCGACCATGTCACCATTGGCGAAATTCACCACGACAAATTCGCTTTGTGCCCCGACCAGTGCTGCTACTACCCTGTCGGCGACCTCGTGGGCGCTCATTTCCGGCTGCAGGTCATAGGTGGCGACCCTCGGGGAGGCAACCATACTGCGCTCCTCGCCCGTGTATGGCGTTTCCCGGCCGCCATTGAAGAAGAAGGTGACATGCGGGTATTTTTCGGTTTCGGCACAGTGCAACTGGCGAAACCCGGCTTCGCTGATGACACTACCAAGGGTTACTTCGGGCCTGACCGGGGCAAAGGCGACCGGACAATCGAGGCCATCGTCGTAATGGGTCATGCTCACCAGCTTGACCGGACGGAAACCTGTACCGCGGTCGAAAGCATCAAAATTCTGCTGCACCAGTGCAGCGCATATCTGGCGCACACGATCGTTGCGATAATTGAAAAACACGACCGCATCGCCACCCTGCATCGGCTGCATTCCCGGCAATTGCACCGGCTTGATAAACTCGTCGTATATCCCTGCGGCATAGCTTTGCTCGATCGCTGCGCTGGCGGTTTCGGCCTTGTAGGCGCTATTAGTAGCCAGGTTATCCCAGGCCATTTTGACCCTGTCCCAGCGCTTGTCTCTGTCCATCGCGTAATAGCGGCCGCAAAGGCTGGCGATACAGCCACCGGCCTCGGCGAGTCTTTTTTCCAGGCCCGGCAGATACTCGAGTGCGGCTTGCTGGGCGGTATCGCGACCGTCGCTAATCATGTGCAAATGGGGGGTAACCGACGACTGCTGGCACAGTTGTATGAGCGCGTAGAGATGGTCGATATGGCTATGCACGCCACCATCGGAAACCAGCCCGACCAGATGCAGCGGCCTGGCATTCGCCCTGGCGGTTTCGATTGCGCCCAGCAGTGCCGGATTGTCGTAAAAACTACCATCGGCTACGGCATCGTCTATGCGCACCAGATCCTGGCGCACTATGCTGCCGCTACCGATAGTCATATGACCCACTTCGGAATTTCCCATCTGCCCGTCGGGCAAACCCACGCCTCGCCCCGATGCTTGCAGGCTGGTCAGCGGATACTGGCTGAAATAGTGGTCAAAATTGGGCGTTTTCGCCAGCGCAATCGCGTTATTGGCGGTATCTGGATTGAGGCCGAATCCATCGAGGATAACTAATAGCGTCGGGCGGCGTAGGTTCGCTTGCGTGGTGGTCATGTGCAGGTACGGCGCAGGAAAAGTGCCGCATGATACCGTAAAACTGCTGCCGGATTAAACCTTGATATCGATTATGCTGCCGACCATCTGGTTGGCGACTTCGAGCGAGCGGGCATTGGCGCGCGCATTCTGGACGATTTCATTCTGTTCGATCAGCGCACGATCACGCGCCTCGGTATTGGCAGCATTTCCCTGGGCAACCTCTTCTACATTGCGTTGCAGTCGCTTTTGCTGCTGCTCAATGCCCGCGCTGGCGCTTTGGATAGCGCTACTATGGGCAAAACTGTTGTAGTCGGTGTTGGAAATATTCATCGTCGTGATTATTTAGTCAGAACCGCGAGTATAGTAGTCCGCCGGGAATATTGAGGCTATGGACATCGTTTGGCGACCAGCGGCGCCAATTTGGCGATGAAAGGTGGTTTTAGTAAACCGAATATGCAGGTTTTGCCGCCACACCCTTGCCAGCCTTGGCGCGCTCCGCGACCAGGTCGGCCATGTTTGCCGGATCGATATAAACCAGGCGCGTCCTGTAGTTATGCCAGTTGCTGCTCAGACTGATTTCAATGCCATCGCTTTGCCAGGAATAGCTGTTATCCGAGATGAAGCTGCCGCGGCGCGTAATGGCCTTGCCATACTTCCCTTCCAGGTCACGCAACAGACGCTTTAAATGTATGCCCTTGAATTCGTACTCAGCAAAGGCAAAGCGCAGGTCCGCCTTGACGAAGCCGAGGTATAGCTGGGACGAACCCGCCAGCACAGCGGAACTGTCGTAGGCGTCGAACCAGATATCGGCGGAACCTTCACGGATCAGGATTACCCCGGCGCGTTTGGCTGCGTCACGCAATTCATCGCGACTGGTGGCTTCCAGATTGACGCCGAACAACTCCAGCGCGAGCGCGGGTTGCAGCAAGCCCGGCAATAGCCAGCAAAGCAATGAGAATTTTAAAACTTTGTTCATGGCAAGGTTATCGGACGATGCGCCGATTTATTGAATGACAAAAAACCTGAATGGCCATGATAACCCGCAGCGAGGAGCGCTGAACTGCCTCAACCCAGCCAGCGACGCTGACCCCTGCGGGTCAACCGCCGGCAGGCAGCCTAATCAGATTTCTTTTCTTCTTCCTCGATGCGATCCAGCTCGGCATCCATTTCTTCGTCGCTGAGCGAACCTTCCGCCGCATCGGGTTTTATGGAGTTGGCTTCATCGTCGTCATCATAATCATCGTCGTCTTCGACCTTCTCCCTGTCTTTGAAGATGATGCGCGAAGCAATCAGACCGGCCTCGAAAAGAATCCACATCGGCAAGGCCAGCAATACCTGGGAAATGATATCGGGCGGCGTTAACAGCATGCCGATAATAAAGGCGCCGACGATGACATAGGGGCGTTTTTCGGACAGTTTCTCCGGCGTGGTAATACCGATCGCTACCAGGATAATAGTGGCTATGGGGACTTCGAAAGCGAGCCCAAAACCAAAAAACAATGCCAACACAAAATCCAGGTATCTTCCTATATCCGTAGATATAGTGATCATTTCCGGACCCACGCTGGTAAAAAATCCGAAAACCAGCGGAAATACGACGTAGTAGGCGAAAGCAACACCCGCGTAAAAAAGCAGGATGCTGGAAACCAGCAGAGGGCCCGCGATCTTTTTTTCGTTGCTGTAGAGTCCGGGTGCGACAAAGGCCCAGCATTGATAAAGAATGACCGGCATGGCGAGAAAGACCGCCAGCATCAACACCAGTTTGAACGGGGTTAAAAACGGAGAGGCCACGTCGATGGCGATCATCTGGGCGCCTTCGGGCAAATGCCGGGTCAATGGCTGCGCCAGATAGGCGTAGATTTCGTTGGCCCAGTAAAACATGCCGAGAAATAACACCAGTATCGCCAATACCATGCGCACCACGCGGTCGCGCAATTCGGCCAGGTGCGACATCAGGCTCCCGCTGTTCTGGTCGACGTCTTCTTCAGTCATGCATTCTTTTCTTGTACGGGGGCAGTTTCCTGCAGGTCAGCCGCAGGGCTTGCGGTCGCGTCGTTGTCGTCGGCAGGGGGTTTATACGGCTGCTCCAGCTGGTCGTCGGAGACTGTATCGATGGTTGATTCAATATTCTTTTCGATGTCCTTGCCGACGTCGCTGACAGCGTTTTTCAGCGAATCCAGTTCCTTTTGTTGTTCCTTCAATATGTCGCGCAATTCGTCGGCGCGCAGCTCGCTCTCGACATCGGCCTTGACGTCGGTCATGAATCGTTTCAGGCGGGTGAAATACTTGCCCGCTGTGCGCGCCACGCCCGGCAGTTTCTCGGGCCCGATCACGATCAGCGCGACGATGCTGATTAACAGCATCTCGGTGAATCCCATGTCAAACATCGGCTATCGTCAGCTTAAGTTTGGTTGAAGAATTTCCAGGACAGGTTCAAACCTTGTCCTTTTCTTCGCTGGCCTTGCCTTCGATGATGACCGCGTCGGCCTCTTTCTTGTCCTGGGCGACGTCTTCATCTTTTACCGATTTCTTGAAACTCTTGATTGCACCACCCAGATCACCGCCGACGTTACGCAGTTTCTTGGTACCGAATAACAGGATTACGATGCCCAGAATTAACAGCAGCGACCAGATACTAATTCCACCAAAACCCATTTCTCACCTCATTTACTTTGTTTACGTGCAGATTTTTCGTCGATACCGGAGACACCGAAGCGTCGCTCCAGTTCTTCCAGTACCTGCTGCGCATCTATATCCTGCTGCGCCAGCATCACCAGGCTATGAAACCAGAGATCGGCGGTTTCATAGACAATTTGTTGTTTGTCGCCGGATTTTGCAGCAATGATTGTTTCCGCGGACTCTTCGCCGATTTTCTTCAGTATGCTGTCCAGCCCCTTATGGTACAGGCTGGCGACATAGGAAGAATCGGGATCCGCGCCTTTCCTTGACTCCAGCACGGCCATCAGACGCGCGAGTATATCATCACTCATCGATAAATCTCGTCGGGATTTTTGATAATTTCCTCATCGATCAACCATTCTCCGTTGCTTAATACGCGAAAGAAACAACGGCGTCTACCCGTATGACAGGCAATTCCTCCCAGTTGCTCAACCTGCAACAGCACCACGTCGGCGTCACAGTCGACACGAATTTCCTTGAGCAGCTGCTGGTGCCCCGACTCTTCGCCCTTGTACCACAGTCTTGCGCGTGATCGCGACCAGTAAACCGCGCGATTGTGTTCGCTGGTCAGGGCAAGCGCCTCGCGGTTCATCCAGGCAAGCATCAACACTTCACCACTGTTTGCGTCCTGGGCAATCGCCGGCAGCAGGCCATCGCCGTCCCATTTCAACTGATCCAGCCAGTCAGGCATCGCGCACCTCTATACCCTGGGATTTCATCAGTGTCTTGGCTTCGCTGATACGGTATTCACCGAAGTGGAAAATACTGGCCGCGAGCACCGCATCTGCCTTGCCCTTGAGGACACCGTCGGCGAGATGCTGTAATTCGCCGACACCGCCGGAGGCGATCACAGGTACGCGTACCGCGGTGGATACGGCCGCGGTCAATTCATTGTCAAAACCTATTCTGGTGCCATCGCGGTCCATGCTGGTGAGCAGGATTTCGCCGGCACCGAAGGCATCCATTTTCAGCGCCCACTCGATCGCATCTATACCAGTGGGCCGACGCCCGCCGTGGGTAAATATTTGCCAGACCGCTGCTTCGCCGGGCGCGCTAACCCGCTTTGCATCAATGGCGACTACGATGCACTGCGAGCCAAAACGCTGTGCCGCCTCGCGCACGAAATCCGGGTTATTGATCGCCGCGGTATTGATGCTGATCTTGTCGGCTCCGGCATTGAGCATGCGTCGAACATCGGCAACCTCGCGAATACCGCCACCAACGGTCAAAGGGATAAACACTTCAGCGGCAACCGCTTCCACCAGGTGGGCCATGGTGTCGCGGTTGTCGGAGCTTGCGGTAATGTCGAGAAAGGTTAACTCGTCGGCACCTTCGAAGTTGTAACGCCGCGCGATTTCCACCGGGTCACCGGCATCGCGAATGTCGACGAACTTGACGCCCTTGACGACGCGGCCATTGTCGACGTCCAGGCAGGGAATGATTCGTTTGGCTAGAGACATGACACTGACCAGCTAGTTCTGGTCTATATAGGCCTGGGCCTCAACGAGGCTGATGCTGCGCTCGTAGAGCGCGCGGCCGATGATGACACCCTGGATGCCCGATTTTTTCACCTTGTTGAGGCGGATAATATCGTCCATATCGCTTACCCCGCCCGAGGCAATCACCGGTACGCTGATGGCTTCGGCCAGCTGGCAGGTCGCTTCGACGTTAACCCCCTGCATCATGCCGTCACGGCTGATATCGGTGTAAACAATCGCGGATACACCCTGATCCTCGAAACGCAGGGCCAGGTCCAGCGCGGTGTGATCCGAGTTTTCGGCCCAGCCCTGCACTGCCACCATACCGTTGCGGGCATCTATGCCGACTATCACGTTACCGGGGAACTCGGAGCATAACTGGGTGACAAATTCGGGGTTTTTTACCGCCTGGGTACCAATAATGACGTATTCGACCCCGGCGGCCAGGTAGGCTTCAACGGTTTCTATGGTACGAATGCCACCGCCAATCTGGATCGGCAGGTCTGGAAAGGCGGCGCAGATTTCCTCGATGACATCGGCATTCACCGGCTTGCCCTCGAAGGCGCCATCGAGATCTACCAGATGCAACCGCTGGCAACCCTGCTCGGCCCATTTGCCCGCCATCGCCACCGGATCATCGGAAAACACGGTACTGTCTTCCATCAAACCCTGGCGCAGGCGAACGCACTGCCCCTGTTTCAAATCGATTGCCGGAATTAAAATCATGCCTGGCCGTCCCAGTTCAAAAAATTCTGTAAAAGTTGCAAGCCCGCGGTGGCGCTTTTCTCAGGGTGGCATTGCAACGCAAAGACATTGTCGCTGGCAATGGCGCAGGTGAATTCAAACCCATAGTCACTCACTCCCGCAATCAGCGCGGCGTCTTCGACATCAGCATAGTAGCTATGCACAAAATAAAATCTGCTGCCATCGTCGATCGCATGCCACAGGGGGTGTTGTTGCTTCTGTACGACGCGGTTCCAGCCCATGTGAGGAACCTTCAGTTTAACGCCTGCAGCGTCGCGATGGCTATCACCAAAATACCTGACCTTACCACGATAGGCGCCGAGACAATCGCTGCCCTGGTTTTCCTCGCTGTGATCGAGCAACACTTGCATGCCCATGCAGATACCGAGGAAAGGGCGTTGCCTGGCGGCATCGAGTATCGCCTCGCCGAGGGCATGTTCGGCTATGGCGCGCATGCAGTCGCGCGCGGCTCCCTGCCCCGGAAAGACCACACGGTCGGCTTTTTTCAGCTGTTCTACATCCGAACTGAGCAGGATCCTATGCCGTTTATCTGCAACCTTTTCCAGCGCATTAACCACCGACCTTAGATTGCCCATGCCGTAGTCAACGACGGCAACAGTGTGCATAAGCTATAGGGATCCCTTGGTCGAGGGTATCACCCCGGCCATACGCTGGTCGCGCGACACTGCAACCCGCAGCGCGCGGCCGAATGCCTTGAAGATGGTTTCGGCGATATGATGCGCGTTTTTACCATGCAGGTTATCGATGTGCAGTGTTGCCGGTGCATGGTTGGCAAATCCCTGGAAAAATTCGTGAAATAAATCGACATCGAAGGTACCGATGCGGGCGCGCGGGAACTCGACGCGATACTCGATCCCGGGGCGGCCAGAGAAATCTATGACCACCCTGGACAGTGCTTCATCCAGTGGCACGTAGGCGTGTCCATAACGCATGATGCCCTTCTTGTCGGCCAGGGCCTGCGCGAAGGCCTGGCCCAGACTGATACCGATATCTTCTACGGTATGGTGATCATCGATATGCAGGTCGCCGCTGGCTTTGACGTCGAGGTCGAGCGAACCATGCCGCGCAACCTGCTCCAGCATATGCTCGAGAAATGGAATGCCAGTATCGAAGCTGGACTTTCCAGTGCCATCGAGATTGATCGATACACTGATCTTTGTCTCCAGGGTATCGCGACTGACGCTTGCAGTTCGATCACTCATTTATAGTTACATCGGGTAGCTGTTGAGAGGTTGCTGATAATAGTCGACATCGATCGCAAATTCGACAACTAATCGACGATTACTGCTCGAGGATAAAAGTCACCGGACCGTTATTCACCAGGGCAATCTGCATATCGGCGCCGAAGCGTCCGCTTTCGACCCCGGGGAATTGCTCCCGGGCCAGTTCTACCATCGCCTCGAAAATTCGTCGGCCGTGCTCTGGTGGTGCCGCCGAGGTAAAACTGGGGCGACGTCCCTTGCGCGTATTCGCCGCCAGGGTGAATTGCGGCACCAGTAAAAGTCCCCCCGCGATGTCGACTAGCGACAGGTTCATCTTGTCGTCGGCATCGGCAAAGACGCGGTAATTGAGCAGGCGCGTTAGCATTTGCGCCATGCCGGCCTGATCGTCCTCGGCCTGCACGCCGATCAGTACCAGCAATCCGGCGTTTATACGGGCGATGGTCTGTCTCTCTACTTCTACCGTCGCCGAGTTGACGCGCTGCAAAACTGCAATCAAGAAAGCATTCCCAACATGGCGTTGGTGCAATCGATCAGTGCGTCGCTGATGCCGGGTTCGGTAACCGCGTGCCCGGCATTATCTATGACGCGCAGCTGCCCCTTCGGCCAGTGTTGCTTGAGCTCTATGGCCTGGTCGACCGGGCACACCATGTCGTAGCGGCCATGCACGATAAAACCCGGTATGTCTTTGATTTTACTGCAATCTTCGAGTAGCTGGTTGGGCCGGAAAAAACTCTGATTGGAAAAGTAATGACACTCGATGCGGGCGATGCTGAGCGCCAGGTGGGGTTCGCTGAAATAATCCACCACGTTCCTGTCAGGCAACAGAGTTATCGAAGATCCCTCCCATATCGACCAGGCCTTGGCCGCACCCATGCGTATGATTTCGTTGTCACTGGTGAGTCGCTTGTAATAGGCGGCGATCATGTCATCGCGCTCATCGACAGGAATCGGCTCGACAAAATTTTGCCAGGCCTCGGGGAAGATGCGTGCCGCCATACCCTGGTAAAACCACTCGACATCGTGTTTTCTGGCAAGAAATATGCCGCGCAGTATCAGGCCGAGCACATGC